>CAJWGZ010000109.1 GCA_913041075.1 uncultured Fidelibacterota bacterium
GGTACCAAGGCCTGTACCAGCAATCATCACATTCGCACCGATAAGAGGTTCTTTTGATACTTTATCTAGTACAATACCTACCAGTTTACCGGTAGTACCAGCCGTTACTAAATGAAGCGATATAATTGATGCTATTAGAAATTTGTGAAAGTATTTCATATTCAGATAGATAGCCAAATTAACGGTGAATGTAATACAAATAATATATTTAATTATTCGTAATTTTTCAGGTATTTCTTATAATGGCAGTAATTAATCAGTATATAAAATGATACACAATTCTATTCTAGATGCGGTTGGGAAAACACCGATCGTAAAACTGGGTAAAATAGGTTCTGAGCTAAACTGCCAGTTATTTGCCAAATGTGAATTTTTAAGCCCTGGTGGTTCTTTGAAAGACCGTATTGGCGTACGTATGATCGAGGAAGCTGAGCAAGAAGGGCGTATCAAACCAGGAGATACATTGATCGAACCTAGTTCCGGTAATACGGGTATTGGCCTGGCTCTGGCCGCTGCGGTAAAAGGATATAAACTCATCATTACCATGCCGGAAAAAATGAGTATGGAAAAAGAAGTTGTTTTGAAAGCACTAGGGGCAGAAATCGTACGCACACCGACAGAAGTAGCTCATGATGATCCTGAAAGTCTTCTTGGTGTAGCTAAACGATTACATAGTGAAATACCTAATTCTCACATACTCGATCAATACGCTAACCCAAATAACCCGGATGCTCACTATTTTGGAACGGCTGAAGAGATTCTTGCTGAATTTGGTAAGAACTTGGCGATGGTAGTTATTGGTGCTGGTACTGGCGGTACCATAACCGGTGTGGCAAAAAGATTAAAAGAAGCCATTCCTGACATTGAAGTTGTCGGCGTTGATCCAATTGGTTCAATTCTAGGAGGCGGTACCGAGGTGGATACCTATCACGTAGAAGGTATTGGGTATGATTTTTTCCCTGATGTGCTCGATAATACACTGGTGGACCGTTATATAAAAACCAATGATCAAGATGCGTTCACTATGGCCCGTCGACTGATCAAGGAAGAAGGCTTATTGATCGGTGGATCCTCTGGATCAGTTGTTTGGGGAGCTATTGAAGCTGCTCAAGATCTTGATTCCGATAAAAATGTACTTGTAATTCTCCCAGACAGTATTCGAAACTATCTAAGTAAGTTTGTTAGCGATGAGTGGATGGACAACAATGGTTTTCATACATGAACAAACAACTATTATTCTTTCTACTAGCTCTAACTATTGCTTTCTCACAGACACCGGATGATCGTGGTTATATTGTATACGTTGGTGATGATTCCCCTAATTTTGTGCTTGATTTTCCCAATGGCACACAAATTTCTCTTGCAGATTTAGAAGGCCAGGTAACTATGCTGCAGTTCACGGCAAGCTGGTGCCACGTATGCCGGGAAGAAATGCCCCATATAGAGAAGGAAATTTGGAAAGTCTACAAAAATATGGGGCTGAATGTGATTGGCATAGACCGGGATGAACCAGCAGATATTATTACCAAATTTGCAAAAGAAGTGCAAGTCACCTACCCTATCGCTCTAGATCCTGGCGCGGATATATTCGCCCTGTTTGCCGATCGCAATAGTGGTGTTACCAGGAATATTATTTTAGGACCAGATGGCAAAATAGTATTTCTTACACGGTTATTTGAAATTCAGGAATTTGATGATATGAAACGAGTCATTCATAGCTTAATAGAGAATCGATTAAAGGAACAAAAAAATTCATTAGCTGCAAAAAAACAAATTATTAGCCAGCTCAAGAAACAGCAATCCCCAAGTGAACGATATTCTACGAGGAAACTTGAAACAGACCTATACAAAGCTGAAAGGGAACTGAATCGTAAAGAGAGAAGACTCGCTTTAGCTAAGCTGAAGCTTTAATACTCTACCTACATTATAGTTATCTAATTAACCAAATATTCGCAGATAAATAGTTCTATCCCGCAGCTGTCGCAAATTAATGATCGCCATTAATGGGACCATGAATATCATCGCTATAACGGCTGCTTTTTGAGACAAAACTCGGGCATAATGAGGATTGGACATATAAACCGCCAGATCTATATCGGCAATTACTATATGAGTGAGTATAACAATGCCGCTTAAAAGAAATAAAAGAGATAAATATAAATTATCTTTATTGAGGTAAATAAATGTTAAGACATAGAATAACACAGCTAGACTCATTGAGCGAAAAACCCAGTTAGCAAAAAATATGTGTATGTCTTTTAGTGTATCAGCAGGAGTTAGTCCTACACCAGCAAAGCAAATGCTTGCAAAACACCCAAAAAAGCTGCCTACCCGAGAAAAGAAAAATGATCTGGGGTTTAAATTATGTAATGAAGGCAGGAATAAAAAATATGCGAAAAATGCGATACCGATGATAGCTAACGATAAATTAAAACTGTAAAATGACAGGCTATTATCTTGCCCAGCATAACCGCTGGCTCTGCCTAGATCGCTGAGAAAATTTAACGAAAATGAATATCCAATTCCATGGTGGTTTATGGTATTACCCCCATTGTAATAAACCATGGCTACGACAAGGAGAAAAATGTATAGGCCAATACTGGCTAAGGGCAAGGTAATAAATAAATTAACTACTCGCCTTTTCATTATGTTGTGATAGTAACAATATTGCCAGTAATAGTCGCTGAATACTGAGACAATGGATTTACAGCAGGTCCATTGACAACACTGCCCGATGTATCGAACTGGCTGCCATGACAGGGACATGCAGATGTACCATTCTGAAACGAACCAATTGTACAACCATTATGCGTACAATTTCTGCTAAATGCCAATACATTGGTATCACTCTGTCGATATAGGAGAATCCCTTTGCTGTCAAGGACATTTGCCCCTAATGCCAGTGTACCGCCTATCATCGCCAGAGCGCTATTTTCTGATGATGACAGATCAACAGTAATAGTTTCATCACTATTATTAATAGGTGCTGTAGGACTACCTTCACTGCAACCACTTTGGTTAACCAACATAAAACTTCCGAATGCCACGGTACTTATCCCAGTTAACGTATCCTTGACAAATTCCCTTCTGTTACAGTAATTATTTAAAAGTACATTAATATTATTATCATTCATTTCTTTATCAAATTTTCAGAAACTATATACCCAAAATTATATCCATAAGCATCAGGACATCAGTGATATTAAGATTATTATCATAGTTCAAATCTCCAGTACAATAGTGTACCGGGCTTGGATCATTATAGCCAAGCACAAATCGTAATAATTGTACCACATCTAGCACATCTACTATGTTATTTTCAGTCAAATCACCCGGTTGACAGTTTCCACCGGCAATAGTTACTGGGATTGATACACCAATGCTCAGTGAATCATTAGCAACAACACGAGTAACCAACGTATATAAGTACTCTGAATCAGAGGATAGTCCTATATCGGTAAAACTTTCTACACCTTGCCAGACAGAACTTTCCAATTCACCATCCCGATAAATATTTATCATAAAAGTGGGAATTGCATCACCTCCAAATAACTCTGTAGGATCGTTCCAATTTAATGTTACGCGATACCATTCTGTAGTATCTGCTGTAACATTGGTGACAGGGTTTGGATCCAGGGAATCTGCTGCCATGGTCTCCATACTTAATAATGCTGAATTATAAAGGTTCAACCGCCCGCCACTCACCGTAACACCATTAAGGGTTGGTAATGGATCTGTGCCATCCAAGATCAATTGTTTTATAAGCAAACCACCTTCTGCCGGATTACTTTGAAAAAAAGACGCAAAACCTGCAGACATTGATGCATGTAGGAAGCCAACTGCTCCAGCAACGTGCGGTGAGGCCATGGATGTGCCGGTTAGAGATGAAGTTCCTCCTCCAGTGTAAGTAGATAATATCTGTGTCCCAGGTGCTCCAAGATCAATAGTGGTTGCCCCATATGCGGCACCGCTGTTTTTCGCATCATTCCGCGTTGTATTCGTAACAGAGATCATATATTCACTTTCACATCCTGTAGGCACGTCGCCAGTAACATCAACGTTAGAATTATTATTCATCGTCGCACCGCAGCTAAGTATTCCATACTGCCCTAAGGCATCATACATATCATTCCAGAGAGAATAATTACCGCTGCTGCAGTCAGCGTTATTAACACCAAAACTGCTGTTAGTAGCCACCACAAATGCACCAGAGGATCCATCAGTAGAATCATAAATTGCCCGTTGATCCAGGGCATAACCATATGCTTCCAAAACAATAGAGG
>CAJWGZ010000110.1 GCA_913041075.1 uncultured Fidelibacterota bacterium
TGGTACTTGCAAGGACCAAAAAAAATCTGGTCCGAATATGATCATAAAAAATACTATGATTGGCGGGAAGGTATTTACAGGGCCATGGCTATCCAGAATGATGATCCCCAGGTTCTACGACGGCAAAAAGCCATAATGAACGGAAATAAGATTACGGCGGAAATCTGGAACTATGGATCCATTTCCAGCCCAGGCAATAAGGTCACTGATATTGTTTGGGAAGGATTGGGTTACGGCTATGAATTTGGTCCATTCATCTGTGCTGAAGTTGAAATAACCCAAAATAGTCATCAGGACGCCTACTGGAAAGTAAGTGATACAGGTGATACTACATGGTACGCTCGTTTGATAAGCGATGGGCTCACTTCCTTGGGCGGTGAAGTATCTCCTGATGGTACAGAGTTTTGGGGCTGGGAACCATTGGCTTGGAATGATGATTTCACAATTCCCTATGCGGACCCGGAAAGTGACCAACTGCCAACATCCAATGATTTTGACCGTGATGGTGATGGCAAACCGGACAGTTGGCCGGCGGGGTGGTATAACGCTGATCTTGAAGAATATGTTTGGCCCGGTGCTCTTAGACAGGGTTCTTCTAATTCGGATCTAGAAATATTTTTTGTTACGGATGATCGTACCAACCGGGAATTTGAATATTATCCATTCCCAGAAGATTCGTCTCGTAAAGGATTGGGTCTAGAAATCGAGTCCCGTTATTACCAATGGGCTAACCCATTAGCAGAAGACATCATATTTTTAATATACAAGGTAACCAACAAAAGTGAGATCGATTTACATGAGGTAACCTTTGGTATGTGGGGCGATCCTCATATTGGTGGACCCGCGAACTGGCAGGATGACCTTTCATATTTTGATAGAAATATAAACATGGTCTATGCCTGGGATGAGGATGGTGTAAGTGATGTTACTGGCCGTGCACCCGGGTATTTTGGTTACAAGTTTTTAGAAAGCCCTGGACAACCTTATGATGGCTTTGATAACGATAATGATGGTATGGTAGATGAAAGCCGTAGTAATGGGATTGATGATGATGGTGATTGGGACATCGAGAAACATGATATTGGTATAGATGGTATACCGAATACTGGTGATACGGGAGAGGATGATGGGATACCTACAGCTGGAGACCCGTTCGATCCACGCCAGCCGGGAGAACCAAACTTTGAATGGACTGACCTTGATGAATCAGATATGGTGGGTTTAACCGGATTCGCTTCACCACCATTCACTAGTCAAAACAGGATATCAAATGATCACTATGTATGGGAAAACCACTTACAGGCAGGTGAATTTGACTCTGCCAATGTTGACCAGGCGGGTGATTACATTTTCATTTATAGTTCAGGTCCTATGTCTTTGCCAGCAGGAGAAGCGCGACGATTTTCGATTGCACTTTTGGTAGGACAGGATTATGAAGATTTGACACTAAATGCTATTACTGCACAGGACATATATGAAAAAAATTATCAATTTGCAAAACCGCCTGATAAACCTCTTGTTACAGCGGTACCAGGCGATGAACAGGTAGTCCTTTATTGGGATGCTGAAGCTGAAACATCTTATGATTTGATTAGTGAATCCTATGACTTTGAGGGTTATGTAGTCTACCGCAGTATTGAGCCGTCTTTCCTTGATCAGCAAACAATTACAGATGCGAATGGTTCAAAATTCCTATTCGAACCATTAAAGATGGCAACTGGATCACCAGCCCGCTTCGACCTCGTTAATGATTACAGTGGTTTGAGCACTATTCCCTATGGTGATCGGGGAGTATTTTATAATCTAGGAAGCAATACGGGGCTTAGGCATTCATTTATTGATTCAAATAATGTTATCAATGGTCAAACCTATTATTATGCAGTTGTTTCCTATGATCATGGGGATGATAGTCTAGGAATCGCTCCCTCTGAATGTTCGAAAACAATCACGTTAAATCCTGAGACCAATGAAGTGATCTTGGATGTAAATACCAAGCAAATCGTTCCTAGGGTACCGTCTGCTGGTTATGTCCCAGGTAATATTAATGAGAATTTTATAGAGCATGTTAGTGGTGTTGCGACCGGAACAATTGTTATTGAAGTTATTGATCCCCGGGCTATCGAAGATGAAAATATGTTTGAAGTATCCTTTATGGAAAGTCCAACAAGTTATTCCGTTAAAGATATGAAAACGGTAGCGGATGAACTGGTTGCTAAATTAGATCAATTTGTTCGGCTGGATTATGGCAATATTGATAGCTTGTCTTTTAGTCTTTCAGATATAAATGGGAACAATACTTATGAATCCGGCATCGATTATGAACTAATACCAATATCAGGCAAGATCCGCGCAATACCTAATGGCGCATTATTAGATGGTGTTACATACCTGGCATCTTATATGTATTATGGTGTTGTAGCGAGCAGCTTGCTGAACATGGAAGAGTCCAATCCAGTTTTTGATGGTCTTAAGATCTACGCCCAAAATCAGATTTTAGCACTGGATGAAACACAAATGGCATGGAGTGCCGGATCTCCAACCAACTGGGAACCGCAAGTAAAGCCATTCAATAATATTGGCACAAAAATGTATCCCGCTGATTATGAGGTACGGTTTTTTGATGATATTGCAGATTCCAGTGCTAGGCCTAATTACGGGTATGTCAAGGCAAAATTTCAGGTTTGGGAAACTACAGCTGGCTTGGTTCCTGAACAGCGGAAAGTGATTATACTTGAATTACCTCCTGAGGATAGTTTATGGACACCGGGAGACAGGGCAGTGATTTTGCAGGGAGATGAAACATCTACCACATCCTGGGAATTCACTTTTCTTGAGCAAGCGGAAGGTGGCATTGCTCCTAATAGTGGCGATATTTACTATATAGCCACCACCAGACCATTTACTGAAGGTGATAAATATCAATTTACAACAAGTGCTTCTCTGATCAATAATGAGCAAGCAATAAATGAACTGGACAATATTAGTGTTGTTCCTAATCCTTACGTTGTTACCAATGTATTGGAACCGCTGGATAGGCAAAATCCTCGTGATCGCGGCCCAAGAAGAGTATACTTTAATCATTTACCCAAGGATTGTATCATCAGGATTTATACAATTACTGGTGAACTTGTAAAAACACTGGCCCACCATTCTAGCATGGACGATGGTAAAGAATTTTGGGATCTAACAACGGATGATAATTTCCCAATATCTTACGGTATTTATTTATTTCATGTGGATGCAGAGGATCTGGGTGAATCAATTGGCAGATTTGCAGTGATAAAATGAAATATTTAGGTCTAAAAACTAAAATCGTTAGTATCATGTTTATTATTGTGCTTGATACGGGGTTGGTCTATTCCCAAAACACAAATACCAATACCATTACCAAGCGTGGTACAACGGCAGCGCAATTTCTAAAAATTGGGGTAGATGCCCGTGCTACTGCAATGGGTAATGCATTTACTGCCATGAATGGAGATTTGAGTAATATCTATTGGAACCCTGCTGGCCTGGCATACATAGATGGTATCCAGGCCATGTTTGTTAATAGTCCCTGGATCGCAGAAACCAACTTTAACTATCTTGCGTTTGCTTTCAATTCCCCTGGTATTGGTACTTTGGGGTTCAGTCTAACCAGTCTAACTGTACCGGAAGACATTGTACGTACAGTAGAGGAACCGGAAGGTACCGGTGAACGTTTTGAAGCTGGTGATCTGGCCGTAACATTATCGTACTCACGGCGGTTAACAGATAAATTCTCATTAGGCGGTAATCTTAAGTTTGTACAACAAAAGATCTGGCATTCAAAGGCCCAGGCAATTGCTGCTGATCTAGGAGCGCTATTTGTTACACCATTTCGTGACATTCGAATTGGGGCTAGCTTATCCAATTTTGGTAATAGTTTGAAAATGGACGGGAGAGATATGATCATTAGTGTTGACCCTGATAAGCAAAACGAAGGTAATGTAGAATTTGTTAATGCGCTGTACCAATCAGACCAATTTCCGTTGCCGCTTATTTTTCGCGTTGGGATTGCAGGGGAACTTCTTGAAAATGAAAAAACAAGATTATCATTTGGACTAGATGCGTTACATCCTAATGATAATACAGAAAGTATGAATGCTGGACTGGAATTTGCTTATGCAGAAACGTTTTTCTTACGCAGTGGTTATGCTACTCTTTTCCGGGATGCGACAGAACAGGGATTGACACTTGGCGGAGGTATTTATTACCGTTTAGGAAAGAGCAATACGAAACTTAA
>CAJWGZ010000111.1 GCA_913041075.1 uncultured Fidelibacterota bacterium
GCTTTGAATTCTTTTAGGTTGCGAGCACGATTCATACGATACCATTGTTCAATCAGTCGCGGATCTCCCATTGAGGCATACCGAATGGCATAAGTACCGTGGTCCGTTTTCAAGACCGGTCCATGGATAGACCTGTATAAATCCCTTTTCACTGGCCAGGATAATGGACCAAGGATTTTAACTTTGATTTTTGTTTTCTTGACTTCTAGGTCACGCCAATTACCATCATACCAGTATTGATCTTCATTATCTGGATTAATTGTAAGTCGGTAAACATCGATAAGATCAGGATCATTAACAGTATGGCTCCATCCCAAGTCAGGATTATGGCCTACGAACCCCACCGGTGATCCTGGAAAAAGACCCGTTATCATGTCCCAGCCATCATCGCTGGAAATATGTGCTTCATACCATGCTACGGGGCCGCTCCAGGGTTGGTGGCTATTCACCATTAAGCGTGTATACCCATCGGCACTTCTTTTTGGTGCTACAGCTATGACATTACTAGCCAGCATCTGCATTGGATCTTTTTCCTCATCAGGACCAAGACCGATCAGCGTTGGTGGTTCTGCT
Source organism: uncultured Fidelibacterota bacterium (assembly GCA_913041075.1). Classification (GTDB taxonomy): domain Bacteria; phylum Fidelibacterota; class Marinisomatia; order Marinisomatales; family TCS55. The sequence continues at coordinate 574 of CAJWGZ010000111.1, forward strand.
GCGCGCATTAATTTCCTAAAAACACCACCAATACCATAAAATAAGGGTGTGCGATGCATAAAACCGGCAACCACATCAATGCCCTGTAGAGGATATAGTTTTTTGTAGGCAGCTTTTGGATTATCCTTGACATATAGGTTTATACCGGCAGCATAACCATCACATACATCACGGACATCAGCAGGCACTTCATTAATGTACTTTTTATCTAAACCATCCCAAATACCAATAACATGTACGTAATAATCATTGGCAACATTTTCGATGCCCTTTACACCTGTTACCTTTCCTTTTAACAAATCAAAAAATCCTCTGATGGATTTCAATTTCACTCCATATAATTGACCAAGCATACCTCGCGAGGCCACAAGGGCATCTTGAATTGTCCTGAAATCATCCTGCGCGTGGGCATAGGCCAGACCAAAAGCAGCATCTCCATCTGATCGACCATGTACATGGGGCACGCCCCAATTATCCCGGTTGATTGTAGCCTTATATTTCCCGTCATTAATAATAATTTTATCTTGGGCGATAAGTACGGAAATAAATATTAATAGATAAATTTTTATGCAAATTCTCATATCGATATTGAACCCTTTCTGAAGTCCGTTTTTCCGATCTTTACATTTATGGCAACACTTTTTCCTGCTGCAGCAAAATCTTTTGCCGTATTCAAAACATCATCAATCTCTTTCTTATCCGTAATTTGCAATCCTTGCCCACCTAATGCCGTTACAACTTCATGATATTTTGTATTGCCCAGTTCAGTGGCAACAGGGTCCTTGAATATTTCTACCTGATCTCTGGCAATTTGTGTCCAGCCACTATCATTCCCAATAATGGCGATCAATGGAATGTTATGGCGCACGAAAGTATCAAATTCTACCATACTGTAACCAAACGCGCCATCGCCATAGATTCCCCATACTGTAGCATTTGGGATAGTTAACTTCCCACCTAAAATGAAACCGGCACCTACACCTAGGGTTCCAAAAGGGCCCGGGTCGAGCCAACCTAGATTTGACCTCGGTCGTAAGATATAAGATGCTGTAGCCACAAAATCACCACCATCTGCAATTAAAATATCACCATCCTTCAGGTGCTTATCCAGCTTAGTAAAAAATTTCAATGGGTTAACATAATCTGTATTTATTTCAGACTGTTCGTGAATTTGGTCCAACCTTTTCTTATCTCTTTGCCGCAGCGTATCTATCCAGGTTTCCAAATCAATCCCATTTTCTGATTGATTTTCAGGCAGACTTGAAAAAAAAGAACCAGGATCCGCTTGGATCGCTAAAGTTGGCTTCCGATTTAAATACAGGTCACTCCGACTGCGGTTTATGGATATGATTTCCGCATCACGATTAATTTGCCTGCCGTATGCCAACCGGAAATCACAAGGCACACCAGCTAAGATAACCAAATCAGCTTCTTGAAGTGCTTTTTTCCTCTGGTGGCGGAAAATATTTAATTCTTCTTTGGACAACAATCCCCTGGCCATACCTGAAACAAACATAGGTATGTCAATAGACGCTAATTTCTGCGCCAAGTTATCTACCCTGGGAACATTCAGCATTGTTTGACTTCCAACTAATAATACAGGCCTTTTCGAATTAAACATCATATCTGATGCTTTTCGCATAGCGCTGGGAATGGGCATTGGACAGGTGATTTCAGGCACAGGTTTTGGTGTCGTTTCAAAGCCGTTGAAAATACGGTTCAAATTTCGCTGTAAATATTTTTCCATCCACCAGGGTCTTTTTTGATCATCTGTATTCAATCCGTACAATTCACGAACCAAATCTTGCGGATATAATAAGTCCAGTGGTAATTCAACAAACACTGGACCCGGAACATCTGATTGCGCAATTATAATTGCCTTATTTATTTCATTGGCAATATCCTTAACTCTCTTGACCAAAGCCTGGTGCTTAGTAAGGGGTCTAAGAAGCGCCATTTGGTCGATATCCTGTAAACTGCCGCGCCCCTTCAAAATAGTGGCAGTTGCACCACCAAGTAATAGTACCGGTACTTGAGCCATTTGAATATTTTTTACCGCAGTGAGCGTATTTGTCAATCCTGGACCCGCTGTAACTGCTGCCACACCAATTGCTGGAGATAACCGTGATACAGCATCCGCCGCAAAAACAGCCGTTGCTTCGTGGCGCACATCAACTACACGAATGCCTTTTTCGCTGCAGGCCACCAAAATTGGTGAGATATGGCCACCGCACAGGGTAAATATGAATTCTACATCATGCTGCTGTAAGGTATCAGCAATGATCGATCCACCATACCTCATTTATTAAAATTCTTTTTATAGTTAATTAGGGTGAATCCGAAATCCGACAAATTATAGTTAATTTATTTGAGAAATTAAGAGTTCAGATTTAATCTGTAATTTATTTGATACATTATTAAATAAATCCTTTTCAAAATCATCATTTGTTTCATAGCAACGACCAAAAACAGATTCCCAAACCTGACGATCTTCCATACAGAAATAGAAAAATACTTCATCATGCCAAGGTTGGAATGTATTCCAAACAACAGAAAATATTTTTTTCTTCGTCTCCATCGGATAAGATATTTTACCAGCAGCATCTGCGAATGGCATCTGCAGTATTTTGCTGCGCATACTACCCTTTCTTAGGGCTTTGATTGCTGGTTTAATAAACGTTAGTGTACCAAAAGATATTAACCCAACCTCATTTACTGAAAACATGGCCATTAGACGTTTTACTAAGTCATAATAATCAGCATCCCAGCCGCTATAATAAACTATAGGATGAAAATGAAAGCCTACCAATATGCCTGCGTCTGCTAGTTGTCGGGCCGCTTGCAAGCGCTGTTCAATGGTTGCTGTTCGAGCTTCTTCATGATCAATGAATAACTGTGGATTCAGTGACCAGCTAACAAAAATATTTCTTGGTACTGCTGCTTGCAACAGATACCCTATATTTTTTGATTTGGTTTTAAACTCAAGAATAATATTCGGATTATTACGAGCAAAATCTAATTGTGCATCTAGAATCCCATTTTTGTTGCCCAAGGCTAATGAATCAGAGGATTGACCTGAACCAATGTGGTAATTTTTATTAGGATCGAGTTCTATAGCGGCAAGTTTATCAGCTAAATTATCTTCAACAGAAATTGTTCCGCCTTCATAGAACGTTTGGATACTGCAGTAACTACAACCCAGACCACATCCTTTCGCTACATCAATTGTTCTTAGGTTGCAACAGACTGTTTTTTCTGAGGCAACAGGACACATGCCAAATACAGCATTATCTCCATTGATAGTTTTAAGTTTTCTACCTTCGGTCTTGTATTCCCGTTTACTTCCATTGGAATCATAATTGGTCGCATTTTCTTTTAATTTTTCCCAATTGTTGTATATGGATCCAAGAATCTTTTTTTTTGCCAGCTGGTCAGAGTGTTGAATAGATTTTTCTTCATTATTCCACTGTTTACCTATACTAGTTTCATCCCACATTACAAAATCCACTGCCATATCCGTTAGTTGGCGTAATTCCTGATAGGTAAGCTGATATTTCATACCGATATCTTTTATTGCATTCCTAGACCCCTTTTCCAAATTCTGGTAAAGTTCGTAATTGCTGAATGAATCAAAGCGCTTTTGATAATCTAA
>CAJWGZ010000112.1 GCA_913041075.1 uncultured Fidelibacterota bacterium
ACTAGAACCAATTATGCACACAATGACTAAAATAGTATTAATAATTATTTGTGCATATAACGTGACTGTGGCCCAGTCACAGCAGGTAACCATGGAACTTACCATGGTGTTCGAAATTCCCTACATAGGTCCAATTAATCGAGTAGAAAAAATTACCTTTGGTCACAATATGCGACACTCAATTGAAAACTCTAACGCTGAGCGTTTTTACGCACGCTTGTTTGTAAACGAGTCTAAAGGAAAAATTATTGATATCAATAGCCACAATTTTTGGAAGTACGATATTGAAGATGAGGAATACTGGGTAGTGCCTTTTGAAAAAGCGCTGTATAAGCAAGATACTACAGAAACAAAAAAAGAAGATTCTGGTAAAAAACGATCTTCCTGGTCAATGACCATTGGAGACGATGACAATCCAGTTGAAGACGTTTCCCGCATTGAGAATTATGATGTCATTCTATTAGGTAAACAAAGTAAAAAATGGGTTACCACATTTACCAGAGCCAACGGAAGTCGCCTGGTATTGGAAGAATGGTCTGTCCCGGAACTGCCACAATTACGACTTGCAGATTCATTGAACCGAGCACTAGAGTTGGAACTGGGAAAACCTGACAGTGTTATTACACCTTTCGGCAGGGGATTTTCAAACATGATGCTAACAATAGAAAATATCCCTCATGAATTAGAGCCAATTCCAGGGGAAATTATTAAAGCCGTCATAAAGAACTATGATGATGATGACACTAATTTCAGCATGAAATTAGAAATTACTAAGCTAATCAGCGAAGCGTTTGATAGGATACATTTTCTTGTACCCGGTAATTATAAGAAAGTAACGAAATAACGATGATTGTTGAGCTACATAGCATTTATAGATTAGATCATTATTGTTAAATGAATAAATGGATCTATACGATCCTGCTTGTTGGATTATTGGCCATATCCACATCTCCAGTAATCGCTAGGCTTTTACCGCTGGTTCCTGCAGCTGTTATTGCATTTTGGCGTATGGCAGCCGCCAGCGCTATGTTATGGAGTTATAGTTCCATTCGTCCGCAAGAATCGCTTGCAACAAAAAATATCCGACTTGTTCTTGCCGCTGGTTTTCTATTGGCAATGCACTTTGTTTTCTGGTTCGGCGCTTTGAAACTAACTTCGATCGCCAATACTACTGTTCTAGGTATCGTGGCGCCGGCTTTTACGTTACTATTCGAACGGTTGTGGTACAACCGTAAGCTTGGTTGGATCACCATCACAGCGCTTTTGATCATTTTGGTTGGAGGTATTATTGTGCAAGGTGACGATTTGGGGAGTATGGATGGTACAGGTTTAGGGAATATTATGGCAATACTATCAGCTGTTTTTTTGGGATCTGTTTTCCTCATTGGGGCCAAAGTAAGAAAAACCACTTCGGTTATAACCTACACAAGAACGGTATATGCCGTATCAGCAATCGTGCTGCTGGTCAGTTCCCTTATTTTGGATAACCCACTTATGGGATATACTATAAACAATTATTTTTGGTTATTCATGCTGGGGCTAATTCCAACTCTCATAGGACACACAGCATTCAGCTATTCTGTAAAATTCGTCTCACCGACAGTTATAGCTGCCTTTCCATTGGGTGAACCAATTATTGCATCTTACTTAGCTTGGCTATTATTTGCAGAACAAGTGCCTTTTTATGTAGTAGGTGGTGGCCTAATCATTTTTATTGGACTGATTATATTAATAATGAATAAACAGTCGGAATAATTCAGTCCTTGTAATATTTTATTTTCTGGTTGCCGGCGTAGTCCCCGTGCCGAGCCTCAGGTAGTAAAGCAGCTATGTGACACATAATATCATTACCTGTATCGCTAAGCATTTTTTCTCTTTTATTCCGGTCAGGCGGAAATTCCTCCGATACTGAAAATGGTTTTCCAATTTTAACAGAGACTTTTGGTCTCACGCCACGCAACCAATTATTCCAAATATCATCTAATCCAACAACTCCAACGGGTAATATTTTACAAGCCGATTTAATTGATAAATATGTCACACCCTTTTTCGGTTTCCGAAGCGCAAAATCTGAAGTGGCCTCCGGAAAGATACCTAGGATATCACCCTTGGTAAGAACCTGTATGGCTTTTTTAATTGTTGAAGGCGCTAAGTGTGTTCTATTCGTGGGTATAAAACCATATAGTTTACCCGCTAAAACCACATACCACTCTATTTCTTGATCGCTAGCCGCCAGAAAACTGATCGGCTTACGAATACTATATGCTACCAGGGCTGGATCAAAAATATGGAAATGATTAATAGCAATAATGTACGGACCTTTCTTGGGAATATATTGTCGTCCACGAACAACAGTCTTTACCAGAATACTGCATAAGAACAAATTTACATAACTCATCAAATAACGGTACCAGTTCGGCAGCAATTTATAGGAATCCAGTTTTGTACGTACTGACTTCATGGCCGGAGTTTTTCCATTATTTGAGACTAAATAAAGGGAAAAGGGATCTACGCTCCCTTTTCCCATTATTTAGTTATCCCTAATTAAAACGGAAGGTCGTCATCGTCTTTTGGCGGTGGATTCACCCCTTCATCAACACTTCGGCGACCCAGCATTGTAAATGAATTACCAACTACTTCTGTTGAGTACCGTTTTACACCATCCTTATCTTCCCACGAGCGAGTCTGCATGCGACCTTCAACGTAAACCATTTGACCTTTTTTCACATATTCTGCCGCTGTTTCTGCCTGCTTACCAAATAACACACAACGGTGCCATTCTGTATGATCCTCCCAGTTGCCGTCACTATTACGACGGGATTCATTTGTGGCAATACTAAATGTAGTTACCGCGGTGCCGCCCGGAGTAAACCGGCCCTCAGGATCACCGCCTAGATGACCTACTAATATTACTTTATTTACGCTACCCTTTTGCATGGTATGCTCCTTTTATTTTATCTATTTATTTTTCAAAGCACATCAAACCGCGGTTTCTTACGTGCGTATTATATTGTACGGATTGATTTAAGCCTCTGTCAAGTTTTTTTCCTGATCTCGATTCCCAGTAAGTACAATAGGGGCCGTAAGGCCCCTATAAATCTTCAAATATTTTATTTAACCAAGATTACTTTTCTGGTCTCTATATAATGATGCCGATTATATTGCAAATTATCAGCCTCTAATAATATTATATACATCCCACTACTGACATCCTGACCATAATTATTTTTTCCATCCCAAGATAACGTATAAATACCAGCGTGTTTTTCGCCCTCAAAAAGGCGATAAATATGAACTCCCTTGGCATTGAATATGTCTAGTTTAATATTTGTATCTATAGGCAATAAGTACCGAATTGACGCCGAACGATTGAATGGATTAGGATATACTGGATTTAGGGAAAACAGCTCTGGAACTAAAATCGTATTGCCGTATGTGGCCAGCAATTCATTGTCCATCCATTCCATCCTGGTCATTATCCAATCCCGTAGATATTCTACTTCTTCCTCATAGGTTTCACCAATGAAATAGTTAGGCCAAACGTATTCTCCCAGTGTCGGCCAACGTTCAAAGTTGCGATCAGCGGCTACGCCAATATGATCACGCAGAGAATCAATAACTGCATTAACAACTGTATTTGACAGCATAGTTTGGCGGAGGTCGTGCCAGCGCTGCTGTACCGACCAACGGAAACTCTCATCAGACCAAATTAAATACCACCAAAATGGAATTTGATATGAATCCCCTGGACATACCAAATTAAAATCTATTGCCCAGCCAGTTGTTGAGCCTCCATCACAATAATCCGCATTTCCAAAACCAAGGTTGAAATCCCAGATAGGACCAGCGACAAGCCGGCCATCATTACTATCTTTATCTTTATACAGATAGCTACTAAGCCGGTAACCATCAACATTTTTTGTAATTTCCTGCATAATAAAAAAATCCACGAATGAATACCAATTGATTATGCTTGCGTATCCAGAGGATGAGTCCGAGAAATTTTCACTGATCATGACCTCTTCAAAATTGTCTATATAATTAATGATATATTCCTGTTGTTCGGGTACAATATCATCGGGTTTGGGATAATGATACTGATAATAAAATCCACTGTAATTTTCTAATTGAGGTTCAGAATACCAGCCACCTACATTCTCGCCATCCCATTTATCAATTTTAA
>CAJWGZ010000113.1 GCA_913041075.1 uncultured Fidelibacterota bacterium
GGAATATTACTGCCATGCGGTTATCAAGCGAACTTTTCTCTCGATTTAAACTGGGAGTTCATTACCTAAAGGCAAAGGATGACGTAGGCAGCGTAAATAAGGAAATTGATGATTTCGGTACTTTCAATGTTGATAGTACCGCTTTTGCTGGTTTCTCAATGGATATACCGGCGGAAAATTATACAAAGGATAATTTTTCCCAGGTTGTTCAGGAAAATGGTGGCCTTGTTAATTTGTCAAATAGTAAGTGGTCCTATAGAAATCCTGAAGATAATCTGGTTGTAGGCTTTGATCTTGGTGCTATAATGGATAAGCGGCGTCTGGATTTCAATTTTACATGGAATATGAGTTTATTTAATCGCGATATATGGGATGGATCCATGTCATTAGAAGAAATGGATGTTGCTCTTGATGATTCAGTAGATGGTATTATTGGCAGACAATATGATGAGAATGGCATAATTACCCAGGACGGGTTACTTGAAACAGCAGATATGGCTGGTCCATTGGAGGCGCTTGGTGATCTAATTATCATTAATACCAATATGACTCCATTAGTTCCTATAGATGTTATTAATTATGATGCCCATCCCATTGCAACAGTTGTAAATATGCCCTCTGCAGCATTTAATTTCAAATTGGCAGGAAATTATACGTTAAGCAAATTCATTGTGGAATATCGGCAAGTTGGCCCAGAATTTGTATCACTTGGTAACCCGTTTCTGGCCAGTAATATTCGTGAGTTTATATTATTAAATCGAATTACACATTTATTTGATTCAAAACTATTAATCTCAACAGGATTTAAGCATCGTGATAACAAAATCCTTGAAACAGTTACAAATCCATTAAACACTAACACGATAACGCTTAATTTATCTTTTCTGCCAGGCGCAGGTGCACCATCTTTTGTATTTAATTTTCAATCTATCAGTAAGGATAATGAAAAAGAAGATTTGGATAAAGTGGGTGAATCAGATGTGGACAATAGACAAGATACGCGTACAACGAATGTGCTTCTGTCCATCAATTATCCAATAACTTTTCGTTCGATTAAGCATAATTTTGTTTTGAATTATAACAGTATGATTAATACGGATAAATTAGCTGGTCAGCGTATGGCCGGGTATTTTTTCCCAGGCAGTGATTCAAAATCGGTTACATTATCTCTTGCTTCCCGTTTTCAGTCCCCATTAAGAACCATGCTGAATGTCAGCCTTATGGATCTGTTTATCCCCAGTTTAGATTATGAGGGAAATGTGATAAAAAATACCATTACGTGGAAAACATTGGGTGTAAATGGCAAATATGCATTACAGGATAATAAAATTAACTTGACTGGTGGGCTGTCCTACATTAAGAATGAGTCCTTAACCACTGCATCCAGTGTTATTGATTTCCGCGGCGGCGCTGATTATAAGTTACTTCAAGACTTTAGCTTATCTTTTTCTGGTCAATTGCAGATTATAGTAAATGAAACTGCAAAGGAAACAAAATTAAATACATCCGGGATTCTAATATCCTTTCGGTATAATTTTTAATCACCATGGATACCCTCAAGAGATATTTTCATGAGAAGTGGATTGGTTTTGCCATTACACTGGGTTCAATATTCGTTGTTTCGATACTGCATCTATTTGGAATTTTTGATGTACTGGAATTAAAAAGTTATGACTATCGCTTTACGGATGTAAGGGGTCCCCTAACGGGCTGGGCCGCAAGTGATTCCACTTACATCAATATGGGCACAGATGTGGTGCTTCTTGAAGTAGATGATGAAGCATGGCGCTTAATGCCGGAAACGTGGCCTTACCCTCGCGGAACCGTATGGGCTAGGATTATACGTAATCTGGCTCAGGCAGGTGCAAAAGTAATTGCCATTGATATTCAGTTTGATGCGCCAGAGACCAAGTCTGAGTACTTGCATGAATTTGCTGATAAAATTCAGTCAGATGACCTAAGACAGCTTATACCGCGCCATGGCGATAAAATTCTTGCAGAAGCGATTTGGGAAGCAAAGGCGTACGGCACCGAAGTAGTTATTTCTGCAAAAGTGGCTAATGAACCCACCCGTCAGCCTCCGCAATATATCGCTGAACCTGTGAAAGAAATCATGAAAGCGGAACCAGAAACAGGAATCATCAATGACCTAATGGATGATGATGGTTTTTCCAGACAATACCCGATTTTTAGTGAAATGACCCATCAGCCAGATCGTTACTATCTCACTTTGGGCGTGAAGGCTGTGAAATTGTTTCTCGATATTCCGGATACGACTGTACCGCGGTTTGACCCCGCAAATGATATTTGGAATTACGGGGATCTAAAGATTCATCCTTATGGTAAAAGTAATTCATTTCTGGTCAATTATTATGGTCCTGCTTCAGGTTATAAGTTAAAACTTCAAGAAGATTATCCTGCCTGGGGAACATTTCCACGTTATTCACTGGCCTATGTAATTGATACAGAAGATGTTGATCTTAGAGATCCAATGGAAGATATTGACTGGATGAGTCAGTTTCTTCCAGGGCAAATACCCGAATGGATTGAAGCGATTGAGGATTCGAACGAACGTCAAGAAATGATGGAAATAATGGGTGTTAGCGGTGATTTTGATGTAACGAAAACCCCATTCTACAATAAAATTGTCGTTATTGGCGTCAATGTGGAAGTAATTCACGATGTGAAATCAACCCCTTTTTATAACTACCTAGGTATCCAACAACTCACGCCAGGAATGGAAACTCATGCCAATGCTATCCAAACCATGATTCATAATAACTATTTAAACGTAGTTGGCAGTCGTTTCACTAACCTTTTATTCGATTATGAATGGTTTCAAGTATTGATGTCCCATGTATTGATCATATTTATTCTGGCCTTGATTGCGTTTTTTCTTTTGGACATGGTTAATCCGATCTTAGCTGGTGTGTTGGTTGTTATTGAAATCCTGTTTTATTATGCCTTGGTTTGCGGATTATTTGTTGGTGATCTAACCTGGTTTATTAAATCAACAATGGCAGCTGTTTTACCTGATGCATTTGTAAAGAATAACTATTCATGGTTTAGTACAGCTTTGCCAACTGTACAGTCCAGTCTTGTGGTCCCAATGATTGCGCCAATTGCTAGCATATTGGTTACATATTTAGCCAATGTGCTGTACAGCTTTCTCAATGAACAGAAAGATAAGAAATTTTTAAAAAATACATTTGGTCAATATATATCCCCTGACTTGATCGATAAAATGTTTGAAAATAAACAGGAACCGAAACTGGGTGGAGAAACGGGAGTACATACCGCGTTCTTCTCTGATATCCAGAGTTTCTCATCCTTCACTGAAGTATTAGAGCCGGAGAAGATGGTAAATCTAATGAATGAGTATCTCACTGAAATGACCAATGTTTTACTATCCAGGAATGGTACGTTGGATAAATACATTGGTGACGCCATTGTGGCCTTTTATGGTGCTCCTGTCCCTGTGGAAGACCATGAATATCAGGCTTGCATGACGGCACTTGACATGAAAGACCAGCTAGAAAATTTAAGGGAAAAATGGCGTTCTGAAGAAGGGTGGCCGGAAATAGTACATAATATGCAACACCGTATCGGACTCAGTTCTGGCAGAATGGTAACTGGGAATATGGGTTCTACTATGCGCATGAATTATACCATGATGGGTGATAATGTGAATCTGGCTGCACGACTAGAAGCATCTGCTAAACAATATGGCATTTACATTCAGGTTAGTGAGAGTACCTATAAAGTGGTAAAAGATAAATTTGATTGGCGCTTTCTTGATTATGTCCGCGTAAAAGGAAAGCAACTACCTGTAAAGGTTTATGAATTAATCGCTGAAAAAGGGAAAATGAATGATACTGATAAAGCGGTTACCGAAGCATTTAGTCAGGCGCAGGAATTATACTTTAAACAAGATTGGGATAATGCTATAAATGGGTTTAAAGAAACCAAAGAACTGGAAGATATGTTTCCGGGACGATCTGAAAACCCTTCCAATGTTTACCTTAAACGGTGTTACCAATTAAAGGAAAATCCGCCTGGAAAAGACTGGGATGGGGTCTGGGTATTGACGAAAAAGTAATTGATGCCATTTAATATCGCATTTTTTGTATAATTGATTCTGTGATGATCATCACAACGATAAATCTTTATCGACGATAGATT
>CAJWGZ010000114.1 GCA_913041075.1 uncultured Fidelibacterota bacterium
AAGTAGTCATTATTACCGCTGCCAGCCGAGGTATGGGTGCAGCTTGTGCCCGAGAACTGGCGGAAAAGAATTATCGTGTGGTGCTCATGTCCACCACCGAAAGCGTGCTGGCCTTGGCTGATGAATTAGGAGGAAAAGCCTTGATCGGCAATGTAACCAATCCGGATGATCTGCAAAACCTTGTTGATCTGGCAGTTGAATCTTATGACCAAGTAGACGCTGTGATCAATAATACCGGCCATCCACCTAAAGGCGAACTGCTGGATATAACAGATGGGGATTGGCATCAGGCATTCGACCTGTTGTTGATGAACGTGGTGCGGATGTGTCGCTTGGTAGTACCCCTAATGCTAAAAAACGGCGGTACCATTGTTAATATTTCTTCTTTTGGTGCAGAGGAACCCAACTTGGCCTTCCCCACATCATCCACTATCCGTGCGGGTCTTTCTGCATACGTAAAGCTGTTTGCTGATAAGTACGGAAAGGATGGGATACGCATGAACAATCTCTTGCCTGGCTTTGTAGATAGCTATGATGTAAGTGATGAGATCCGTTCTGCCATACCACTTGGTAGGGAAGCAGCCGTAAGTGAAATAGCCAAGACAGCAGCATTCTTATTATCGGAAGCAGCCAGTTATATTACAGGGCAAAACATCCGTGCAGATGGTGGTCTAGGACGGTCATTGTAGTGTTCCTTCAACCGGGAAATAATGCGGTGGCAAATGGTGCCCACGATAAACAGTTTTTACCGTATTTTTAAACATGGATTTTATTACCGGTATCATACTTTTTCTGATTGGTTTTTCCGCCGGCGCAATGATCATCTGGTTCATGCGCCAAAAAGAATTGGATTCGGCTCGAGTAGGAGAGGACGGCCTAAAAGATATTTTTGGCAACATGTCGCGGGAAGCGTTAGATCAGAATATCGAAACATTTCTGAAACTGGCGGAAAGCAAGTTTGGCGAACTGCTGAAATCCTCTGATGTACAACTAGACGAAAAGAAAAAACTCATTGACATCAATATTAAGGAAATGAAGGATCAGTTGGAAGGACTCGGCAAACAAACCTCTGAACTGAAAGGCCAGATGGAGGCTTCCCATAAAGGTATTACTGAACTATCAGACACAACCTCACAATTACGGCAGATTCTGTCTAGTTCCCAGGCCCGGGGTCAATGGGGCGAACGAATGGTGGAAGATATATTGAATTTTATCGGCCTTGCGGAAGGTGTTAACTATGCCAAACAGACCCAGGAAGGCGGGGACCGACCGGACTTCACCTTTTATCTACCAAAGGACCGGCATATAAATATGGATGTAAAGTTTCCTCTCAGCCATTATGAGAGTTTTCTTGCTGCTGAAAATGAAAATGATCAGAACAGTGAAAAGAAAGCCTTCCTTGCTGACGTACGCAATCATGTCAAAGAAATCGCTAAACGCAATTATATCGACCCGGAAGCGGGTACAGTTGATTATGTGCTGATGTTTATTCCCAATGAAAGTATTTATTCATTCCTGAACCAGGAGGACAAGGAACTGATCGATTTTTCACTGTCCAAAAGGATCCTGCTTTGTTCACCAATCACCCTCTACGCGATTCTTTCCCTAATTCGGCAAGCGGTATCCAACTTTTCTTTAGAGCAAAGAGCAGGGGATATGCAGGCTCTAGTAAGTGCTTTCAAGGAACAATGGGAAAAATTCATAGAAAAGCTGGGTGCCCTGGGAAAAACTATTGGTACGGTTCAGAAACATTATGATGAACTCAGTGGACCGCGGGCGCGCCAGTTGGAAAAACCAATGGAAAAAATTGTTGACCTGGAACTGAAACGACCGGATCAAGATCAGATCGAGAATGACGCTGCGTGAAGCATACCTATATCCTTGTCGCGATCTCTTTATTTTATAACTGTGTTGGCCCGCCTGAGCCAGATGATGGGCTCATAGACAACTTACCATTCGTTATCAACACTGCAGATGTCTTTACCTTTGCACTCCGGGGTAATGGGTATGATGGTGAGGAATCCTATGACCTTTCCTTTGCCCTTGATTCTAATGTAGTACTTTCCACAACCTTGGTTGTTAATGAATATTCGGGAAGTGATACTACCTCGATTTACGTAAACAATAGTGCGGACTCTACACTATTATGGTACCTAATTTTGGGTAACATGGTCTATACCCGTAGTGATGCTATGGGTGGCAATGCACTTGGTTATCCAGGAAAAATTAATGTGGTCGGGACAAATTTCAATGGTGTAGTGGATTTTCAAATAGTGAAGAATTAAAGGAAGTATCCTTAATAGAATAATCCAATAAATTTCGGGAACTGTACGAACCGTGGGAAAATTAGTTATTATTTCATTTTGTTTTATATCTTTATTCTATGCCCAATCAGTTGATACAGGCTTCACCATGGTACATGAAGAATAAACACAGCGGTAAAATTACGAGGCGTAGATTTCTACGTTCAAGTACAGCAGCAGGGCTGGTACTAACGCCATTTCACTCATTATTGAGTGTTAAGAACATAGAAAGAGGTTCAACGAAAAGTATTGTTGTGATCGGAGCCGGTCTTTCTGGTATCAGTTGCGGATATGAACTCGTTCAGCATGGATACGATGTAACCGTTTTGGAAGCCCGTTCCCGACCAGGCGGAAGAGTCCGGACATATCGGGATCCTTTTGCCGATAATCTCTATGCCGAAATGGGTGGAGAATATGTAGATGGAAGCGATCAGTTTGTTCGCAGCTATTGTGACAAATTCGGTTTAGAAGTGTTACCCGCCAAGCAATATGATGGAATTTACTTGCGCGGTAAACGATACGTAATGGCTGATTTCAAGCAATATAAACAGGCCTTACCTTTTGCGGGAACGGAAGGAGGGAATTTATTCGGGCAAGAATATCCCTATATAGAAAAATGGATCAATATGATTAAATCAATTGATGATCTTCCAAAGAAAGTATTGGACTTGGATAATATCTCTGTGGCTGAATTGTTAAAACGGGGTGGCGCACCAAAGGATGTGGTAGAATTGTATACCTATACCAATGCAACGGAAAGCACCGCATTGCCCAAGAAAATGTCAGCACTATCTATGGTCCTGGCGAATTTCCAGGCATCTGCTTTTAGTGAAGATACAGTAGAAGGGCGGATCTTTGGTGGTAATGACCAATTAGCTAAAAAGTTTGCTAAAATGATCGCTGCTAATGTGCACTATAATTGCCCAGTGAGGAAGATCAAGCATAGCAAGGATGAAATTGAAGTTTTCTTTGAAGAAAGTGGAAGAAAAACATCTATAAAAGGTGATCGTTGTGTAATTACTATGCCAGTGTCTATGTTGCGACGAACGGCCATTGAACCCTATTTTTCGGATGATAAGATGCATTGTATTCGTGAGCAGAGTTACGGTCACGTCATGAAGATTGCTATGCAGTTTAAACGCCGCATATGGGATGAACCTGGTAGTATTGGCCAGCGCGTATTCACCGATACGCCATTGCGTAGAGTTTATCATCATTCCATAGATCAACCAGGTCCGCGTGGCATACTGCTCTCATTTACCTCTGGGGCTGATGCGATGAAACTGGGTAGGATGCCAGAAAATAGACGCTTAAAGGTTGCGCGTGATACTGCTGCAAAACTGTGGCCAAACACCCAAAAAACGTGGGAATCTGGCATAAGCAAATACTGGAACGAAGATCCCTGGCTTCGAGCTAGCTATTCTATCGCCGGTTTAGGGCAAAAAGACTTCCGTGATATATTGAAAAGACCGGAAGGACGAGTGCATTTTGCAGGTGAACATACATCGATTTACCGCGCGTCAATGAACGGGGCTATTGAATCTGGTGTAAGAGCTAGTCAGGAAATTATTGAGACTGGAAACTAAGCGTAAATTTCTCTGTAATTTGACAGGATTTAGTAATAGGATAATGTGTGGCATCCAAGAGAATTTTTTGTACTTCAACTCGTGATGGTAAGACACAAAGCTTTTCTGTTTTTGCTCAGGTAATCCCATGTTTGGTAATGATTATGATAAACTAAAGAGTTCTGGTATTTATCTTTTTCAGACACAGGCTGAAGGTCAGGAAGATGGTTAGCTCATAGTAGTGATCAATCTAGGTCTCTTCCCAGGCCGGACATAGAAATTCCCGATAGTCGCAATTTCGACAGATAAA
>CAJWGZ010000115.1 GCA_913041075.1 uncultured Fidelibacterota bacterium
CTCCTTTGAATTATATGTTTATTTAATTCGAAGAAATTAAAACCAGTAGATTTTAATTCCCTATCAACTTCCTGAGTTAAAAAGTGCTTGAAGTCAATTAGATGGGCGATTAACTTGTCTTAAGAATTCAAGCAGGGCGGTCAATTCTTAAACTGGTGGGTTCCCCCGCTCCCAGACTTAAAGGCAGTCCTGCTTTAGCTTTCAAAAAATAAAAAGTCCGAATGATTTCATTCGGACTTTTTATTTGTGCAAAATATGGGTATCGCGCCTAGAACTTTGCCTGGAGACGGAACATTATTACCCTGCCTAACTGCGGTCCCCCTTGGATCTCAGTGTGCATGTGGTCAAGCATGTTGTTTAAGGTCAGCATCGCGGATAGGTTATTATTAATTTCATAGTCAGCGTGTAGATCAAAAATATTATAGGAATTGATCTGTCCGAAGTAAATCCCAGAAGACCATTTAAAACCATCGACATGGCGAAAATTTAATGAAAAGGAGTAAGGTTTATCACGTGGTTCATATTGAATTTTAAAGCCTCCCTTATTTTTGGGAGCATTGATAGGATCTTTTGAATTAGTGATCGGGTTCAAAAAGTCTGAAATATTTAAATAGGAATAATGAAGATCAAACGAAAGACTTCTATTAATAAAATATGTTATACTGGCGTCCAGCCCATTAACGTCAACTACCCCATAATTTAAATATCCAACGACTATTGGAGGGGCCAAACCCTTTATTGTATCCATCGCAGTGACACCTACTATATTATCACGCCATTTATCAAAGGATATATCATAATCTTCTTGGTCAGCTATCTCATTATTATTTGCTATAGCAACTACATCATTTATAATACCATCACCATCCCAATCAGATTCCAGGATATGTTTATTGACGACAATGGGAGAAATAAAGGTTGGCCTGCTGATAAAATTGCTAAAGTGATTTGTAAAGATATCCAATGTACCGAACATTTTTCTATTAAGGCGACCCTTCCAGCCAAATTCCCAGGTATTAATAACTTCAGCATCAATTTCGGGGAGGTCCTTGGTAGTGTAATTATAAAAGCCCTCGATTTTAGGATCTACGGATGGGTAAAAAAGAATATACTGGGAAGTATCTAACGGTCCATATTCGAACGTCTCTGTATTATAATAATATGGCTGTCCTTCTTCACCTCTTGGGTAAACGTAGCCGCCCTCGGCGCCCCGTGCGTAAACTTTAAAAATAGCAACCCGGGTGACAAAAATATCAAGAAAGAGGTGAGTGTTGGCTGGTGTATTGAAAGCTTGGGCCCAGGTAAGGCGGAATGTCTGGTTATCCTTTGGCCGGTAAATTAAACCAACTTTTGGAGATATCTGTAATCCTTCAGTATTATCAAAATCAAATTTCCAGTTTAGAAAGTTTATATTCCTTCCTTGTTCATTATTAAAGCTTATCATATCGGTCAGACGGTCGTGCGCATCCCAGCGTGTTGCCTGTACAAGTTCAAATTTTTCAGATAATTTCCAATTTACCTGGTAATAAGCGCCCAACTCATTAACTATACGGCGATTATCTTCATCGTTTTCATCAATACCTTCATCAATTAAACCATCTCCGTCATTATCTATACCATCTTTTATAGCGCCCAATACATTATCGATAGGTTGGCCGTTTTCATCGGTTTCAATGGTTGCCCAGGTATTATATCTTTCTCCAATATCGTACCAGGTATTATCATTTTGATCGCCAAAAGTATTTGGAGAACCTGCTTCGCCATCCCCATCGTTATCGCGCCTGTCATTTCCATTCTTATCCCGTAATATGGTGCCCCGAGTATCGGGCATGGTCATAAAGTAATCAATGCCCCAGACAAACCGCAGGTTACCATCACGGAATTCATTAGACTGTTGCAACTGGGTACTGAATTTTTTGGATCGATCAAAGATCGTGCCGCCGGTAGCTAAATTTCTTGTGGGTGAGTAGGCTAGAGGATACCTGGCATCGTAATCACCGGAATAACTGGTATTCAGGTAACTCTGCAAATACCAGTTCTTGTACATTATCCGGCCGTGGGCGTATCGGTAAATCCAGCCATCCGCCAAATATCTGGCTATCCCGGTAATATTTATATTCCTGGCCTTAGCGTATCCCTGTGAAACACTGACGGTTAGATCTTGATTAATTTCCCAATCACCCCTGAGGTCATAGCGATAATTTTCAACATCAAAATCAGGAAAATCATCAAGTCCATCATCATTCGCATCTTTGATGACCGTAGGCAATCCACCGTAATTCATTTCGAAATCACCATCACCATCAAAAATCCCATCACCATTCGTATCAAAGACTAATTTTCCATCTGCGGTATATTTATATTCTCCAAAACCATGATCAGGCGCCGTACTGCCAATACGGCTCGTCCAGGTAGTCCCCCATTCATCCAGTTCATCAATTTCACCATCACCATCATTATCAACACCATCAAACCATACTTCCGCCAAATCATCAATGCCTTCATCAATGCCTTCGTCAATCATACCATCATAATCATTATCAATTCCGTCAGTATACTTTTTGCCAATTTTATCATCGGTAACACCCCAAAGAACTATACCATTTTCCAAGGTGTAACGATGGAAGGGATCGCTAGCTGCAGTTGCAACCATATCTTCTGTAATTATTGGTGAATCTGTTTCACCGTCGGGAAATATACCATCTATCCCATCTATAAACCGGCGGCCCACAAAGGATAGATCAGAACCGGGCCAATAGGGTAGCATGTCTTCTGTAAAATCTGGATTGCCGAATTCACCAGAGACTCCACCTTCATCTACTCCATTATGTCTTAAATGCGGCCGGCCGATAAAGGCAGGATCGTGACCTTCGAACTCATCACCATTATAATGGTGCCAGTCTTCTCCCCGAAACACAACCGCTGAAGCTTTGAAACCAATATCACCTAATTTTAATCCACCCAAACGCAAATCCTTGAAGTTGGTAGCATGCCGCATAGTATATTTTTGTATTGGATCAGAATCTTTTTGCGATAATGCACCACCCTGGAGATTAATGGTTGTTCCGGCTGCATCGAGCGGTGAACTGGTGATGATATTCAAAACACCCGTGTACGCATTGGGCCCATATAGTGCGGAAGAAGGTCCTAAAACAACTTCAATCTGCTTCACATCCTCGAACGAAACGGGTATAACATTATATGCAATGAGACGTAAAGATGGCACATTAGCCATTCTGCCATCGGTAAGTGTTAATAGTCTTGAGCTGAAGGAAGTATTAAATCCCCGAGCACTCAAATTATAGCTGTCGATGCCTGATTGGGTGAACTCAACACCTTTCACCGTTTTCATGTAGTCGCCCAGGTTGGTATTGCTTTCACGGCGAATATCCGTTTGAGTTATAACGCTGATCGCGGCTGGAGCATCCTCGACCCGTTCCCGCTTCCGAGAGGCGGTGACAACGTAAGTTTGCATCTGAATTGCTTCACTTAACAATGAGAAATCGGCAATTAATTCTTGTTCTGGTTCAATAGAGATAGGTTTTTGTTGTTCCTCATAACCGATATAGGTCACCTTCAAAACATGCTCACCTGCTGGAACATTTGTAATCTGATAGCTGCCCTCAACATCTGTTGCCGCACCCATGTTTGTGCCATCAATAATAATGTTTGCCCCAATAAGTGGATCACCACCTTCCTGATCTGTGATTGTACCCCTGATGGAACCAGTCTGGGCAAATATCCATGACGAAAAAAGTAAAATGAATATGAGGTATTTTTTCATAAACCTATCCCAAAAAGTCAGACAGCTCTAACCCGTTCGGGCTAGAGCTGTCTTTTTATTAGTTAACAATTCTCGAAAATGAAATTATTTCATTAATGTCATTTTCTTGGTAGCGTTGTATTTCCCTGCTGCGACGCGGTAGAGATACATGCCGCTGGTAAGCTGCTTACCATTGCTGTCGCGACCATCAAAGTTCAAGGTATGGTGGCCGGCGTTAAGATCACCTTTGTATAAGGTAGCAACTCTTTGTCCCATTATGTTCCAAACCGTTATTTCGGTAGTTGCTGCTTCCGGCAGATC
>CAJWGZ010000116.1 GCA_913041075.1 uncultured Fidelibacterota bacterium
TGATGGTTATCGGATCCGTGAACGTCAACTTGGTTCATTTAATCGCAGTTTCAGACTGCCTGATAACGTGAATGAAGATAAAGTTGCCGCAAAATTCAAAAATGGCGTGTTAACGGTCACCTTACCAAAGACCAAGGAAATTCTTCCTGAAGGTCGCCAGATAAAAATCAGCTAAATCCTTGTGGTGTTGTAAATAAAAAAGGGGCTAATTGCCCCTTTTTTATTATTCCTTATTTAAAGTAATTATTTACTAAGCAAATGAGTCAAATTATGCAAAGTCCGCTCTGCAGATTTTCTATTCAAAGATTGCCCGTTAGTAACCGTAATAGTCTTGGGCATGACTAGTGTACCCATATATTCTAATTGCGAGCGAAACGCAACCAGAAATCGTTGGCCTGAACCAGCGCTGCTGGTTGCAATGACAGCATATTTATTCTTAAACCCATCTCGCCAGTTTGCAGTGGTAACTGATATCCAGGTAAAAGCATTGGTCAATATAGGTGGCAGCCCACCATTATATTCGGGGGCACAAAAAACGAACCCGTCCGCATTTTCAAATTCCGCGCTCAATTCACTTGCAGTTTCATTTTTAGTTTCAATACCTGGTTTGTAAAGCGGTAAATCATAAGACACAAGGTTGATTACTGCAGTATCAACTGCAGTTGTATTATCAATTATTTCTTTGAGTTCCTGGGCCAATTCGTAATTTTTCCCTATAGTGGCCGAGACCAGCAGAATTTTCTTTTTTGCTGCCATGATATGAACTAGAAAATAAGGTTTAGGGAATAACCAGCAATATTTTCAAAAACACCAAAGGATCGATAAGAATAATCTATGGTAATCCTCGGTCCTCTTGGTATTTGATAATTAAGGCCCGCACCAAATGTCAAACCTTGTTTCGAATCTTCCATACCAAGAAAAGCCTGTCCGCCTCTGATAGCAAGAATATCACGGAATATGTACTCAAAACCAAGGTTCAGATACTCGACGTTATTATTTGGATGGACGGCATCACCCGCAAGGGTGAGTTTATGAATCTCTGATTGAATTACATCCTTACTAACCCCTGCTCGGAAAACCAATGGTAATGGCCAATCCATCGCATTTAAATACGCATCGATTTTATCGTTATTTCCATACATGGTTTCATCGATGTCATAGTCAACTTCAGTATCATACCCTTCCATAGATATTTTTCCACCAAAGTTTGAAATGGACATGCCAATTCGCAAACCACTGTTTTTTGTGACAAATAAACTCCCCAAATCGACGGCCAAACCACCAGCATTCATATGCCAGATCTTTTCTTGTATATATTTAACATTAAACCCAAATGAGAAACGGTCTGTGAGCCTTCGAGCAAAAGAACCAGCTAGCGCTACATTGCTAACTGAAAAATATTCGCCGGTTCCTTCTGGTATTTTTACAGTTCGTACCTGCATTTCATCCATCGTAACCGATGTAATAAAAAAACCGAACGTACTGGACCTGTCAAACGGAACTACCAAGGCACTATGATTGAAACGAATATCAGCCAGCCAGGGTGAATGAAAGAAATGGGCTGTTGGCCTTCCAATATTAACCATGCCTGCAGGATTCCAGTACAAGGCAGTTGGGTCATCAGCGACCGCAACAAAGGCACCGCCCATCGATAAAGATCTTGCCCCAATTCCAATATCCAGAAAAGATGCTGCAGTGGTGCCAACATTACTTACACTGCCTGTTATCTGACAGTAAAGACTCGCTGAGCAAGCCGTAATAATTATTATTTTTTTACAGCGGATCATTTTATTATCGCAAATTTCCCAGTTTTTTCTCCCACATTTGGGGCATCCACATGGTAAATATACAGGCCATAGGCAATTTCCAATCCATCCTTTGACAGCATATCCCATGAATGGGTTCCATACTCATATTCACTGGTGTGCTCTATTTCATCAATCAGGTACCCAGCCATTGTAAAGATCTTGATTGTGCATTCCTGTGGTAGATTAATAAAATCCAGTTTTCGTGGTCCGCGTCCGGATACGTATATATGCTTTGGTTCCCAACGTGCTGTTACAACATAAGGGTTTGGCACAACTGCAATATCATCAAGTTCATCAGCAGCTAATACATTGTCCACCCAAGACTTTTTGGTGGTGAAATGATATTTATCATCGCTTGTAAATGGCCGCGTTGTAGTTATTCTGAAACGATCACCTTTTGCAATGGTAGCAGTTGTATCGTACTCGTACAATAAATCATCTTCATTATATGGACAAATAACTGAATCGGGAAAAAATTGAACAAACATGTAGGGCGTTTGAGTGCCCGGGTAAGGCATAAAAAGTATTGGTTCATCGGGTTCCCACTGGTCATTATGATTCATGTCATAGATTCGAAACGTGACCTCATTATCTTCCGTAATGTTTCTGACCCTGAAAGGTGAAGGAAGATTAGAATAATCAGCCGTGATCGAGTCACCAACATCCCCCTCCCAAATTATTTCAAAATCGGCAGGATGAACTCTCTGGTCAAAAATTTTGTAACAATACGGTGCATTTGCACCAATCCAGCCGGTCGAATCAACATTTACGCCAATATTTTCGTCAAATAAATAAATTTTCATACCATCAAAGATTGGATTATTAGTTTCACCAGCTGTTGAACTACTATTTAAAATTGGATAATAGAGATAGCTGCCAACATAGGTATTCATTTCTTCCAGCGCGCTGCCTTCAGTCACTACGATAATACCATTGGTATAATCCATTGTATAATCTATACCAAGCTGATAAGTCGTTGCGCCGCTCTCATCAGTGATATCTACCGTAGCAGAGTCTATATTGTTATACTCTAAGGATCCATACCCGCTTGCTATAACAAACTTTTCAGTCTTTAATTGTTCATCCCGTACTGAATAATAAATGATAGGAGTGCCAAATTCAGTCCCAAAACTTAGTGTATATTCCGCATCTTCAGGCACAGCTGTAGGATCGACAGTAACTACTTCTATTTTACCTGTTGCCAAGCCAGAATCATGAACTACGAATTCTTGCCCAGGCACTGCTGTATTAGGTCCCATGTATCCTGCTACAGGCGCATTTGGTACAACGGTGCCAGCATTTTTACTTACATTGGTTACATTACCCTTACGGTCAAGATCAACGATAATTGAACATTCAGAAGGTGCTATCGGTAACAGGTGTTCTTGTTCACTGAATCCAAGTTCATAGAAATCAAGGTCATACCCTTTATCATAGGCCACAACAGCATAATAATATGTCATACCATTATAAACCTTGTTACTATCAACATACATGTGTTCCAGGCCTGTATCACTGCCCATATCGTATTGTATGCCGTTAAAACCAATTGGATGGGGTCCTTTTAAACTATCAATTAAGTCAAATTGAGCGATCGGTTTATTAAACGTATTATTACCATAGGTATCCGTAATAACGTACGGATCAATAAATCCAGGGTCGGTACTGCGGTATACACGATAGCCCTCGAAATCTGCGCCATAAATGGCATCGAGCGAATTCTCCGCTAGTTTATCCCAAAAAAGGGTCACTTGCCTATCCCCAGGCACCACAGTCAAGTTTGGTTTCAGGGGCGGTTTTGCAAAATTATAATCATTATCATATATATTTTGCATGGTAACCGCATTTCTAAGGATATCATCCATATCATTACCAAATACCATCGCTACGGAAAATTTCTTTTTCTCTCCTGGTTCCAGCGCAATATATCCAGACCCATAAAGAAAAGTTTGATCAATATTTTGTGATGGGACATCAAAATATCCTGGTTTTAATTGGTTCCACATAATTTCATCATTGGAAGGGTAAATACTTGGATAAGGCGAAGAGTAAAAACTGGATAAGCCAATCTGATCAGATTCATCATTATCAGTAATTTCAAAATTTGGTTCCCCCAGATCAGGTATTCCATTTCCTTCTGTACCATCTTCATCGGGACCGTTATAGCCATAATGATATTCGCCAAGCCCATCTGACCCAATATCGTCCCTCTCTGCCAGCCAATCTTCATCATTATCAATACCATCAAACTGACTCTCATC
>CAJWGZ010000117.1 GCA_913041075.1 uncultured Fidelibacterota bacterium
CCTAGTTACGGGAACTTGTTGTCAAGCAATCGCTTGGGCTATCGGTGTTTCCGGGTTTGTACTGAACGATAACTTTGAACCATTGCCTTACGCAACAGTTACCCACCCTAAAACCGGATCCTGGGTGATCGCTGATGAAGAGGGGCGGTTTCTTCTGCAAACACACGTGGTGTCCGGTGACAGCCTGATAATCTCGCGGTATGGGTATCGAAATCAGTTCCTAGTTTTAACGAGTGCAGCGCAAGTACATATTACTCTTCAGCGGGAAGTGATCCCCATGGATGCTGTTGAGGTGCAGGGGCAGGGGCTTCCCGGCACCACTCCCTGGGAAACTGTCATTATTACAGAAACGGATCGTATAAGCACAATGGGTGTTTACCAGCGCATCCCCGGTGCCCTGCTCAAAACCTATGGCGGGCGGGGCGGGGTCAGCAATGTGGGTTTAGACGGTGGCCAAGCGGAGCACACTAAAATTGTGTTGGACGGCATCGACCTAACCAGCCCCCAGAACGGCCAAACAGATTTATCGGAGATACCACCGGTATTTTTCCAACAAATGTATCAGTCGCGTTATGCCGGAACTGCTTTCGGTTCCGGTGCCATGGATGGGGTCATTCAGCTGCGCCCTTGGTTCAACCGATCTTTTCTGAATGCGGCTACCGGATCTTTCGATTTCAAAAGTGTCGCCACCGGATATAATTTGGCCCACACTAAAACTGCACTGCAGTTCATTGGTGGCGGGTATTCAAGCGCTGAAGACTATCAATTTATTTACGACGATACTACCTACAACCGTGATAATAATAATATGGACCAAACGTTCTTTGGTAGCCGGATGCAATACCGGCCTTCCTTAAAAACTATCGTCAAAAGTTCAGTTTTTTTATCAAAAAGTGACCGCGGCGTTGCCGGGTCCATTTCTTTTCCTTCTCCTCACGCGAAACGGATCAACACCCTGAGCCTAGTTAGTGCTTCCCTGGTTAGACTATTACCTTCTGGTCATGTCAGGGTCCACATCAGCCGTCGGGCGAATGATGAACAGTACACAGACCCGGATCTATCAGATGACAGCCGGCACGAAGTATCTGCCCAGGCCTTGAAGTTGAATTACAATCAACGTTTGCTGAAACAGCTGGAAGCTTTCACTGCCCTGGAACTACGTAGTGAAATGATCAAAAGCAATGATGTAGGAAACCACAACCGCACATTGTCAGCAATCACAGTTTCGCTGATATATACAGTTCTGCCCGGTGTTGTTATTCGTCCAAACCTGCGGGTGGACGGCGGATCATCGTTCCGAGAAACAACCTCTGATCTCTATGTACAGACCAAGGTTCCGGTTCTAGGATTAATCAGAGGCCGGGTGGGTAATGGTTTCCGTTTACCGACATTTAATGATTTATTCTGGCCCACAGGGTCTTACACTGACGGTAATCCAAATCTTAAATCTGAACAAAGCGCTTATTTTTCCTTTGGCATGGAGCGCAATTTTTCGAATGGCAGCCAGGTTAGTTTGGAATGGCGCGAAAGACATACTAATAATTTGATCACCTGGACTGCTGGAGACGATTTTGTGTGGCGACCCTTGAACGTGGATGAAACGTTGCGAAAAAGTTATAGTATCTCATTCAGAGCTCCGTTCATGACCCAAAACCTGTCTGTTTCTGGTTACATGACGGGGAATGAGATGAATGATCTAGCCAGCGACAAAGCCTTACCTTATGTTCCGACGCATACAGGACAATTGCAACTGCAGTATTCTTGGGCAACCAGTACCCTGGATATACAATCCTATTACAGCGGTGAGCGGTACTACAGTGGGTATGACGATGATTATAACCCTATTGATATTACCCTTGCTGCGTTTACAAATGTGAGTTTGGGCATGCATGTGGCCATGCCGGGTTGGAACGCTCTACGCTTGCATTTTACCGTAGAGAACATGCTTGGTGCAGACACTTCTTTCTTTCCCGAATATCCGGAGCCAGGATTACGAGTCAATGGGGGCATTTCAATCCTGTTGTAGAAGCCTGTTAGCGGGAAAAAGTACTTTGGTCATTAAATATCCGGGAGATTACGAAGTCTGGAGTATATCTAATTAATCCTGAAAATACCAGTTGATAACAATTTCCATTAATCTGCCCAGTTGACGCTGCTCATTATGCATCAGGTAATTTGTGCTGATCCAACTTTCTTCTTCTGGAACTATACCCAATATAGGTTGTAAAGCCCGAAATACATTATTCATACGCCAAGTAACTGTTAAAGAAGCAACCTTTGCTGCTACTTCCGCCTGCAAGATCCAGCGGTCCCCAGGTATATAAACTGAATCATTAACTTTCAAAGGAATACCAACAAATGGATCAAAACTGATTGCTGGATCGCGGTTCAACCACCCTGTTAATCTAACAGTAAAAGACACATTCATATTTCGCTTAAATATTTTTTCTTTTCCAGAAATTCTAAAATCTAACCAATCCCCAATCCCATCCGTAATAATGGAAGGTTCGATTACATGGCGGAATGAACCTGAAAATACCCAATCACGAAAGCCGCTCCACATGATGCCAATTTCTCCACCACGAATATTCGGTTCAGCTTTACTTATTGAACGATCCAATTCCGAATTGATTTGATACTGGTTTATTTCTTGCACACGTGTTAAAAATATTTTACCATGAAATGTTAGTTGGAATATTGATTTCCAAGTGTTAAACGATAATGATTGCCAATTTTCAAATGCCAAGCTATCCTCTATAGCTGACCAAAACAGCATATGCACTGGTCTTGGTTTGTTATTCACTTCAATAACCATGCCGCCTTGAGTGTCTTGCTTTTGATATTTGGTTTGGTAATATGGAGCCATTCCATTTGAAATTGCTACTGCGCCCCCTGCCATGGTAAAGTCCTGCCAAGCTATTCCGGCAAATACTATACCCCAGTTGCGAGAACGAAAAATTGATGAATTTGATAAACCCTGAATATTTCCTTCAAAACCAGTATTTATCCTTGTATCCCCAGAAATGTTACGGATTAATTTCCCCTGGATCCTTGTCCTCGTAAGATAATTGATCCTGGGCATACCCCACGATGAATGCTGAATTTTATATTTCTGGTTAAACTGCGATCCGTGTAATTGCCAATCCCAATTACCAGCTGATCCATGAACTTGAATACTTGCATTTAATATCCTGTCGGACATAGAACCGTTTGTACTTGTATCCGGGATACCGCTTGAAGTAATGAAATGTCCGATCGCTACATTAATTTGACCTGTTTGGTATTTTAGAAAATAAGCTTGCTGTATTGGTTTTACAGTACCCAGTATGTACTGGCCATAGGGTCCACCGTATGTTTTTTTAAAGCCGTTCCATGTTATTAACCGCATACCATTAGAAAAATTGGTTGTGAGAGCTAGCATATCCAAAAAGTAATCACCTTGAGTATATTTGATACGACTATCTACATAGCTCGAATCCAAAGCATTTTCTGCTTTGAAAAAGTACCCAGGCCGTGCTTTCGCAATATCATAACTAATTACAGAACCAAATCGTTTTGGGTAGTGGGTAAATGTCCCATCAAAAAATAATACGCCAGACATCCAATCTTCATTCCACATTACACTTCCATTCTGGGTAATCACTCCAAAATGATCAGTCCAGTCAAAAGGATAGTTTTTATACCCTTGAGATATCAAACCAGAAAAAAAGAGGATTAAAAGAAATAGAATTCTTTTCAAGACTGGACCGCCAAATATTTCATGACTCGCGGGATACCAATAGTAAAGACTATTGCATTTGAGATCTGGTGGAGTAATGAAAAAGCCAAACCAGAAATATATATTCCCAAGGTTTGGGCAAATTCAAAACCAGCACTTACTGGATAACTGAGCGTCGTAAAAGAATCATAAATAAAGGTCACAAATAGACCGGTAAATCCCAGACCAAGCAAAGTTTTAAAGGAAAATACAGGCCGGTAAAATATTGGGCGTAACCATCCACCTATGGCACCAATAATTATCATGGAAAGTACTTGACTGAAAAAAAGTGGAGGGA
>CAJWGZ010000118.1 GCA_913041075.1 uncultured Fidelibacterota bacterium
ATCATATACATTGGACTGTAACCTATTCCACCACCATAGTAATCTTCAATTGGATACAGATCACTTTGTGCAGATATTACAATTGGCAGAATAAGTATAATTAATTTATATCTGTTCATGGATCGCTTCAGATTCTATGTGAATCCAATATAACTTTGGAAATTTATCGTTTACTGTAGCAATTCGGTAGCTAAATGTTGCTAGATTATCAAGGGGAATTAATATTATCATTGTAGAGAATTTAGAACATCATACCAATTAGATATATACCAATTAGATAATAGACCGTTGCTGTGATATTATTGTATATTCCAGTATAGAAATCAATGCACAATTGTTTTCGCAAAACGCCTCGGATGGTATTCCTAACTAATTTCCGAGGACCAATAATGTTATTGGTCCTATCGTTATCCGTGTCTCTCCCCGCCAAGTCAATAAAACTTGCAGGCACATTTGATCTGAACGCAAATAATCGCAGTGAGTTATTATTATTGAAGGGTGGGGGTTTGCAATACGTAGAAATTGAAGATGATGGCGAGCATAGGGAAATTTGGTATTACCATCCTAACGGGGATCGATCTGCGGCCGTAATGGATGCGGTGCTAGCCAATATTAATGATGATCCCAATCCAGAATTAATTGCAATAATCTCCGCACCATCAATCGAAACGGATAGAAAAGTTCCTTGGCTTGTGGTTTTCAAATGGACTGGAACACGATTTTCATCAGAACCATTGGAGCGTTTTGATTTTCCAGGAGAAAAGGATCTTTTACGTCCATCAAATATAAATATTTCTGAAATTGATGGTAAGGTAACTCTTTCTATCTCTTTTGGTAGTCCTTCCAGAAAGGCAGTTATCTTTAACTTATCAGAGCAGCTTGGATCTCTGGTGATTGAGTCGCCTATGATTTTTCAACCGGACATTTTAAAAAATGGCTATGGCCGAGTTTTTACTGCACTGTTCAATACAAAAGATGGTGAAAATATTGCTGTTTTCAGCCCAGAAGGCGACATAATGAAAACAGCAATATTTTCAAGTACAGATGGAAAAGAAATAACTTCAGATTTACTTGTATTGGATGGAATGCAAAATCTGTATGCCCCTGATATTTGGGTTCATGACATTAGTTATAATGATGATCAGGGTGTTCTGTTGCCATTCGAAAACGATCAAGTGCTTACGCTAAGTTTTACTGATGGTGAATTATCTATATCACCCAGTGACTTTTCTGGCCAGGGATTATTTGCTGTTGCTGACACCACATCCGCACAAGAAATCAATAAAGTTGTACTGGCCCGTATCGAAGCTGGTCTTTATAAAAAACTGGATGAAGAATTATCTGGTGAGACAAAAATAGACCAGATGACTATTGATTCCCTCATAAGTAATATTACCAAAATTGATTCTGCATTCGTTGGGGATTCTTTACTAATTCCTGCAACTGTGGATTCAGCTGGCGGTTTTTATAGTTTTCAATGGTTGGTAAAGCCTCCTGTTGGAACGGTTTTTCAACCAAGAACAGGAATCATTAATTGGATACCCACCAGCAAGCAAACAGGAGATAATATTTTCGCTTACCTTTCACAAATACGATTGGGGGAAAAACTTTTTAGTGTATCAACCCCATTTGGTAAACAACACAATATAATACCTATACTATCTGATTCATTGTTTGCATTCAGATTATTTGTTAAGGATACAGTAGTGCCTGGGATACTATTTGAACTTGACGAATTTATTACTTTGGAAGAAGAAATAGTTACAATCACAGTTGTAACTAGAGATACGACGATTAATCGTTATCATTTTGATGGAGAACATTTATTCAACTTAGATGTAGAATATGATATCTTTAAAAATAATGGACCAGCAGTTCTTACCACTAGCATTAAATCCAATCTATTTCTTTTAGATAGACCAGTAGCATCAAAGCTCACTTTTAACCGGAATGAAGACCCAGATAGTATTATAACAACAATAAATATTATACATGATCTTAAAAACAATACACTGGAGTTAACAAAGTCACCAACAAATGATTCGATTCCACAATCGTATAGCCCTGAGGATTGGAATTCAGAATGGTATCAATATCCGGAATATGTATTTAACGGTTTCCCATCTACTCTTTCAATGGATTCAATTGGTAGTAATCTTGAGTTTAATTTGGGCTTGGATTCTGTTATGCAACCATATGCAAATATTTCTGTTACCGTACCATTAGGATCAAATTCATATACGAGTGCATTTTCGTTCCCAGATGAGATATTTGTGAAAGAAATTCGTGTTGCAGTCGATTTGGATACGCTAGAAGGCACAGTAGTCCGTTCTGAATTTGATATCTATGGTTCAGTTTCAGCGACTTCGTTAGCAGGTATTTTTGATTTGAAAGATAGAATACGATTCAACAAACAATTTTTAGAGGCAAAGAAACTTATTAAAGGTGCTGGGTTCGAGAAATCTGATGTTTCAGAAACAACCAGTGCAATTACCGATACAGTCTCAAGTGATACAACAATGGTAGATTCAGTTTCTACTGATACAACAAGTGGCGCTATTAAAGATATGCCTATCGTTTCTGATACAGTAACATCGTCACCGGATTCATTAATAATAACCCAACCCCCTGATACACTTAATACTTCTGCACCAGATACAACGGTCAATGACACCAGTAATATTGTGCAGCCTGACAGCGCAGCAGTAAAACAAGAAGAAGAAACTCCACCGGAACAAAACGATAGCACTCCATGATAGCCAGGAATAAAATTATTTCCCTGGTTCTATTATTATACTGTTTTGGGTTCTCTCGTGAACTAAAAATTTTACATATGGAGGGCACCTTTGATTTAGATGGAGATGGTCAATATGAATTTGCCTCAGTTGAGTTCGATAGAATTAATGGTCACAGTATTTCTATGATTAGGTATTATGAGATTGACATTGATGGTTTCCAAAATTTAACCTGGGAATTGGAGTTGCCGGATGGATTACTAGGGAGTTTTGTTGGCGTAAGGCTTGCTGACTTGGTTGGAGATGGTGTACCTGAATTAATTGCAGTAGCCAACTTATCAGAAAATGGCGATGAAACCATACTCCAGCCAATAATTTTTTATTATAAGTGGCACGATGATGGCTTTGGAGAAACTCCCGCAGGATTTTTAAACCTTGGAGATGAAAAATATTTTGTGCGTTGCAACAATTTTGATGTATTTAATTTGGACAACGACGATGATCAGGAGATCTTATTATCACTTGGTAGTCCATTACGGGGACTTTCTATAATTGATCTTGATGAAGAAGGTAATTTGACAATGATTGAGCGCTTGGAGCCAAGTGCTTTGAAAACTGGTATCGGTTTTGTTTATGGAGCTGCATTGGATTGGAACCGTGATGGCTATGATGAAATCCTAAGTTTTAGTCCTGAAGGAAATGTTATGAAAATTCAACCATATTTTAATCGTAATGGGCGTCTAGTGTTGGGAGAATCAAAAAAAGAAATTATAACAGGGATGAATGGACCGCTTCCTATGTCATTAGTTGTTTCTGATTGGGATTCTGATGGCTTTAAGGATGTTTTATTGCCTTTTCAATCTGGACATGTTGTTTCTATGACTTTGTCCCCCGCTACTGTTGCAGTTGAAGTATTACCTGTTGATGCTGGCCCCCTATCTGATATGAATGTAGCCGATATCAATTTTGATAATGTTGCTGATTTATTACTGATTTCTGGTGAAATGAATATGATAACTATGGCGATGGGATCGCTGGATACTGTTGGTCTAGAGATAAGTTATTTCACACTTGAGACTGATACAACTGGAGCACAAGTTTTTGCAACGATCCCAGTTACAGATAGGGGAGATTATTCAGGGTTTATTATTGCATCTAGTTGGGATGGAAACGAAAGTAGTGTTTTTTTAACAGAGCTTGGCAAACCGCAAATTGAAATGTCTGTGCCTGATGAGGAGGATGTTGTTGCAGCTCTTGATGAACAAATTG
>CAJWGZ010000119.1 GCA_913041075.1 uncultured Fidelibacterota bacterium
TAAAGGTTACAGTTAATTCCTACGTTGGTACCGGTATTAAATGTTGTATTGATCCCACATTTTGAATGATCACCCATTATCAAACCCATAAATTGTAAACCGGTATCAATAACTTCACCATTGACTGTTACTTTTACTACACTGTAATTGTTTTTCAGGTTACTATTGTTTGTTCCAGCGCCAATATTTACCCAGGAACCAACATATGAACTGCCTAGATACCCACCATGCGCTTTATTTGACCAGGGTAAAATTATAGAATTGTTTACTTCTCCCCCAATTTTACATCCTTCAGCAATACTGCTACCACTGTAGATCTGTGCACCTGCTTTGATCAAAACAGATGGGCCAATATAGACTGGACCCTGTATGTATACATGCGGTTGAATCACCACATCACGATCGATAAAAACCGGACCATTTGATCCATCAACTACCACTTGCGGCATAATTTTTGCAGTCTTATCGATAAAAACATTTTGATTATGGATTACAGTACCGTTATCATTGACAGATGATCCTCTTCCTTGAGTAGCAAACGCAAAGTCCGATCTTATTTGATCACTATTGGCCTGGATAAGGTCCCAGATATATTCAACTAATACACCATCAATTTCTTGTTTTTCAATTGCAGTTTCATCTAAATCAATTGTCATACCGTTTTGAACTGTCTCGATAACCGTCGCTAGTTCAGCACCGCTTAACCTCGCTGCAACTACTTTGTCATTTATTGTGAAAGATTGGTTCTTGCCTAATTTATGCAATACAGTTTCAGAGTTTAAAAGAGTGCGTCCGTTGATAAATACAATCTCTTCCAGACCGGCTGGAAATTCATTCACTAAGCAATCTGGGTAGCGATCCCGTACTACTTTTTCAAGAACTGATCTGGTATGCAGGGTGAGTGATGCTTGCGGGAAGTTTCTAATCAATTTTTCCTGTATTGATACCATCCCACAAAATAGATCATAAACGGGGCGCACATAGGCCATCGGCAGCAGGTTATTACACCCAGAATCTTCATAAATACAGATATGCATGCTCATTCAGTCCTTTATAATTGAATTTAATAACGATTACTAAGGGAAATTATGTTAATAATAAATCCCTGCAATAAGGGACAAAACCCAAGCGGTAAATAAACCAAAATAAATACCAATAACATTGCCCATAACACCCATTAATAAACCCACAGGTGCAAGGGATTTTTGATAAACTGATGCCACTATTGGCGCACTAACTACACCGCCAATATTAGCCTGACTACTGGTAGCGATTAAAAACATGGGTGCCTTCAAAAGGCGTCCACCAATAAACAAGATTACAGCGTGAATAATAATCCATACCACACCAACTAATAAAAATAGCGGTGCTTCTAAAATAGCATTAAGATCTGCTTTAGCACCAATTGTAGCTAATAACAAATATAGAAAAAAATTACCAATGTGGGATGAGCCAGCTTTTTCCAAATCTGATAATGGTGTTAGAGATAAAATAATTCCCAAAGCGGTAACAATAATGATTGTCCAGCCAAAACTGGTTATTACCCTGCCTAGATCTGGTAACCATTGCCCAAATTTCAAAGCGATAAATCCGCCGACTATTCCCAACGCTAACATAGCTATCAAATCATTAAACTCCATTGGTCGGCGACCAGTATTCATTACTTCATTCATCTGGATATTTAGTTCATCAATTAATTCAGTATTCACCTCGTTCCAATCATCAAGCTGTTGCTGATAAGAAGAGAAAAAAATCACTACACCCAGCCAGCCATATCCTACAACTGTATCCACGATGATCATTATACCAAATAGATCATCCCGCGTACCAATAGATGTACCTACTGCAACCATGTTGGCACTACCACCAATCCAACTGCCGGAAAGTGCGCCCATACCCTGCCATGCATCTGCTGGCAACCAAGGGCCAAACAAAGCCAATGAAATTGCACCACCAACTACCACTCCTATCGTACCTATCAACATCAAGAATATTGCCTTTGAACCAAGCTTAGCCAAAGCAGGTAAATTAGCAGACAGTAATAATAATATTAGGGCCGGTGGTAATAAATAGGTCTTGATCCAATCATAAAGTGCAGATGATTCTGGTATAATTCCTAATGTGGTGGAAAACATGGGTAAAAAATAGATCCAAATAACTGTGGGCAGATATTTAAAGAGCCCTGCTAACGCAGCTTGCTCATTGAGCCAGTAAATCAAGCCAATTAAAGTCAGTAAATAGACTAAAATGGCAATCGGATCCTGGATCGGGATCATAAGGTCATTTTCCCCAGAACTAATGTTTTTTTCGCACCGGTAACTGAAGGGATATTCCCAGGAATACCTTTTACATGAGCAACAGCCAATATGGCAAAACCAAGTGCTTCCTTGCCATCCACAGACACACCTAGTTCATCGGATGGTACCACTGCAATAGGACTAAACCATTCTACCAAATGTTTTATAACACAGCCATGGTGTGTTCCCCCGCCACTAACAATCACGCGCTCCACTTGATGATCTCTAATAAATTGTTCACAGGCTAAAAATACTGACTTCGCCGTAAATAAAGACAAGGTTGCCAACTGATCTGCTATGGTAAGAGAACCAAGTTCTTGCCGATGATCGGCCAGCCAATTGATCCCAAACTGATCACGACCTGTAGATTTAGGCGGCAGTTCTAAGAAATACGCTGCTTTCAGCCAGTTATTTACCAATTTTTTATCTGCATTACCCTCTAGTGCAAGTTCTCCTCCAATATCTATGCCTTCCTTGGATTCTACAAGAAAGGTCTCATCCAGTAACGCCATCCCTGGTCCCGTATCAAAACCAATAACATCACCATTATTGATGCATGGCAGTAAAGTTACATTTGCAATACCGCCAAGATTCAGCGTTATTATGGCAGTATCAGTATTCCGAAATAACCATTCATCCACTCTAGGCATTAGGGGCGCTCCTGTACCACCTGCATAGATATCAGCAGTTCGGAAATCCGATATTACTGGTATGTTAAATTTTTCGGCTAAAAAAGATGGATCCCCGATCTGTAAAGTGGATTGCCCACTAACATGATGAATAGTTTGTCCGTGCGAGCCAATAAGTTCAATATTATCGATGGATTCTGAGCGTAAATACTCAGATAATTTTTCTGCGTACCATATACCAAGGTCGCGATCTAATACACTGCTATTCTTTCTAGTACCATATACCGCTTGACGGATCTGGAACTGTAAATCACTCGGGTATGATATGGATGTTGTGCCAATTACATTAAAATCAGCCGTATTATTACTCAGACCAATGTCCGCTATTGAAATATCCAGTCCATCCATGGATGTCCCGGTCATGAGACCGGCAGTGCGTATAACTTTTTTAGTTTTAAAATTTCTTGTGATTGCCATTTTAAGTAAAGGACTCTATAATCCTGAGATAATTTATTTGGTATCTAAATTCACCATTTTGATAATACAAATTTCAGTAAAAATATTGATATTTTTATTCTTAACCTTGCTAATAATGAGATGCATGTAGTCATTAGTTTATTTGCTTGCAAAATATGATGAATCGGATAGCCATATTTTTTTTCATTTTACAATTATCTATTGTATCAATTATACTTGCAGAACAAGCCAATAATGAATTTCGTGCGACATGGGTCATTACCTGGGAACATATTGATCAAAATAAAAATCCAGGTCAAAATATGGAAAAAATTCGCAAAATAATGGAAGACCACAAAGCTGCAAACATGAATGCCGTAATCTTTCAAGTACGCCAAAGTGGAACAGCGTATTATCAATCTTCTTATGAACCTTGGGGTTATTATGCTGGGTATCAGTATCCTGGTTATGATCCATTAGAATATGCTATAGAAGAGGCTCATAAGCGTGGTCTCGAATTACATGCCTGGTTTAATGTTTTCCAAACATCCAGTACATATCCAGGTACACCAG
>CAJWGZ010000120.1 GCA_913041075.1 uncultured Fidelibacterota bacterium
TCTCGGATGGTTTGATTTAGGCAATCACATAATAATTATAGGAGTTGTTTTGTTTGCAATATTTATTGTAAAAAATACATAAAAAAATGTTTCCGTTAATAGTCGCACATATTTTTGTTTTGATCATTGTGGCTTCGGTCGCCTTTCATTTTTGGTCTCCTTGGTGGTGGACTCCCGTTGCTTCTAATTGGGGAGGGATGGACGATACAATCCTTCTTACATTTTGGGTAACCGGAGCAGTGTTTATTGCAGTGTGTTTGTTCATGGCTTATTGCATATGGCGTTATCGTTATCAGAAAGATAGAAAAGCTGAATATAAGCCTGAAGATAAAAAATTAGAATTTCATCTTACTTGGTTAACCACACTAGGCGTGATAGTTATGCTAGCCCCAGGACTTGTGGTTTGGCACAAATATGTAACAGTTCCCGAAGATGCTCTTAACGTTGAAGTCGTAGCTTATCAATGGGGTTGGAAATATAGATTACCTGGTGAAGATGATATTTTAGGTAAGACTGAAATAAAATTTATAAGTGACGAAAATCCTTTTGGTTTAAATTTAAAAGATCCAAATGGCAAAGACGATATATTAGTAGATAGTGGTGACCTTCATTTACAGATAGATAAACCTGTTAAATTTTTACTTCGATCTATAGATGTTCTTCATAACTTTTATGTTCCTCAGTTTAGAGGAAAGATGGATATGGTTCCAGGTCATGTTACCTATTATTGGTTAACTCCGATAAGAACCGGAGATTTTGAAGTTTTGTGTGCAGAATTTTGTGGGGTTGGACATTATGCAATGAGAGGTCGTGTTATTGTAGATGATGAAAAAAATTACAATCAATGGTTGGCTCAACAAATTACCTTTGAAAAGATGTTAGCTCAAAATAAAATAGATAACAAATCGTTGAAACTAGTAAAAAATATAGAATGAATTTAATGATACTATTATTTATGATAAGGCTTAGAAATTATGTCTGATGAATTTGAACATAAAATAGAAACAAAGGCAGATACCATAGCTGATGCGGGATCGGTCGCTTCAGGATCAACAGCTGGTATTGATTATGTTCCAGCGCATGAAAGGCCAGATCAAGAACTTTATCATTCACATAGTTGGTGGACAACATATGTGTTTTCTCAAGATGCAAAATATATTGGAATTCAATATGCCCTTACAGCAATAGGTACAGGATTAATTGGATTGGTGCTTTCATGGATGATGAGATTACAACTTGCTTTTCCTGGCTTGGGGATTCTCGAACCTTCGGCATATTATCAGTTCATTACCATGCACGGAATGATTATGGTAATTTATTTGCTCACCGCACTATTTTTAGGTGGATTTGGAAATCTTCTTATTCCACTCATGTGTGGAGCTCGAGATATGGCTTTCCCTTATGTAAATATGATTAGTTATTGGGCATTCCTATTGGCAGTGATAATTCTACTCGCAAGCTTTTTTGTTCCCGGTGGACCAACTGGAGCCGGTTGGACTTTATATCCACCTCAAGCAATAACCTCAGGGACACCAGGAAGTTCAGCGGGTATTGTATTAATGTTGATATCCCTTTGTGTTTTCGTAGCAGGTTTTACGATGGGTGGTCTAAATTATATTATTACCATGTTGCAATCTCGTGCTCGTGGAATGACTTTAATGAGATTGCCTCTTACTTGCTGGGGTATTTTTACGGCAACGGTACTTGCCTTATTAGCTTTCCCTGCACTCTTGGTTGGTTGCATAATGATGACGCTTGATAGTTTATTGGGTACAAGTTTTTTTATGCCTGCAATGATTTCAATGGGAGAACATCTATCTTATGATGGTGGCAGTCCACTATTATTTCAGCATCTTTTTTGGTTCTTTGGTCATCCCGAAGTTTATATTATAGCATTACCAGCTTTTGGTATCATTTCAGATCTTATATCGGTTCATGCTAGAAAAAATATTTTTGGTTATAGAATGATGGTTTGGGCAATCGTAGGCATCGGTGCTTTAAGCTTCTTTGTTTGGGCTCACCATATGTATGTTAGTGGAATGACACCTTGGTTTGGTTACTTTTTTGCAACCACAACTTTGATTATTGCTGTTCCAACAGCGATTAAAGTTTACAATTGGGTTTTAACTCTTTGGAGAGGAAATATTCAATTAACTTTGCCGATGCTATTTTCCTTAGCCTTCATCGTTACATTTGTTAACGGAGGATTAACAGGTATATTTTTGGGAAATGTAACAGTAGATGTACCTCTATCTGATACTTATTTTGTAGTTGCTCATTTTCATATGGTTATGGGAATAGCGCCTATTCTAGTCGTATTCGGTGCTATTTATCACTGGTTTCCTTTGATTACTGGAAGAATGCTTCATGAGGGAATGGGTAAAATTCACTTCTGGATAACGTTCTTAGGTTCTTATGCAATTTATTTTCCAATGCACTATCAAGGATTTGTGGGAGTACCGAGAAGATATTTTGAAATCTATGACAGTCCATACATTACCACGTCAACACTACATCTAAATGTATTTATTACCATAGCTGCCTTGATTGTTGGTGCAGCTCAACTATTATTTTTATTTAATTTGATATATAGCGCTCGAGCAGGAGAAAAAGCTGAAAAAAATCCTTGGAAAGCAAACTCTTTAGAATGGTTAACTCCTGAAATGCCTCCTGGGCATGGAAATTTTGGAAAAGAATTACCAGTGGTTTACCGTTGGGCTTATGATTTTAATGTTCCTGGGGCTGACAAAGATTATATTCCGCAAACTGTTCCTCCAAGTGAAGTAAGATCTGCCAAGGTTGAAAAAACATGAAAAAAGAAGAAGGCATTTTTAAAATACTTTCACAAAAACCTTGGGAAGCGTCCCAGGCAGTGATTGATAATAATCATGATGGCAAAACTTTTGGAATAAGCAAAGCAAAACTTGGGGTTAGAACAATAATGACTGTTAGTACAGTTATCTTCTCTTTATTTATTGTTGCTTACGCAGATAGAATGTTAATTCATGACTGGAGAAGTATGCCAGAACCTTGGTTGCTTTGGGTGAATACGGCTGTTCTAATAATGAATAGTTATTTCTTTCATAATGTTAAAATTTCCGCAGACCAAAATAATAGCAAAGAAATTAAAAGAGGACTCTATACTGTTGGCTTTTTAGCTTACTCATTTCTTATTGGTCAAATAATAGTTTGGTATCAACTTTTGAGTCTTGGTTATTTCGCAGCATCAAATGTTGCAAATGCTTTTTTCTATCTTTTTACAGCATTGCATGGCCTACATTTGTTAGGAGGTCTATATTTTTGGGGAAGAGTTACATCAAAATTTTTAAAAGGAAATTACAAATTACCAAGTGTACAACATGCAATCGAACTTTGTGCAATTTACTGGCATTTTTTACTATTTGTTTGGTTGGTGTTGTTTGGCTTAATGTTATTTACTTAAAGGAAAAAAATGGATCAGGCTGCTCTAAAAAAACTTCCAAGAGGATGGAAAAGTATCCCTAGTGATTTAGGTTCAGATCAAACTGCGTTCAAAGGAGTTAATTGGGGCAAAGGGATGATGTGGATTTTCTTATTAAGTGATACATTTATTTTTAGTTGTTTCCTACTTTCTTATATGACAGGACGTGGATCAACTGTTCAGCCTTGGCCTAACCCAAGCGAAGTATTTGCACTAGACGCGTTTGGCGTACCTGTTCCGTTATTATTAATTGCAATTATGACTTTTGTTTTAATTACAAGCAGCGGAACCATGGCTATGGCTGTTAAATATGGTTATGAAAAAAATAAAAAATTATGTGGGATATTTTTATTATTAACAGCACTTGGTGGACTCACCTTTGTTGGTATGCAGGCGTTTGAATGGTCAAAACTAATACATGAGGGAGTAAGACCTTGGGAAAATCCTTTTGG
>CAJWGZ010000121.1 GCA_913041075.1 uncultured Fidelibacterota bacterium
GGCAAGGAAGAAAACTTGCCTATCGCTGAAGCATTGGCCCAGGCTATTGGTGGAGAAATCAGTTCTTCCCGACCCGTGGTAGACTCGGGTTGGCTACCTTCGTTCCGACAAATAGGAAGTTCAGGACAGACTGTATCACCAAAACTTTATTTTGCTTTGGGCATTTCTGGCGCAATCCAGCATGTTGTGGGTATGAAAGGTTCCAAAAATATTGTAGCCATTAATAAAGATGGTGAAGCACCGATTTTTGAATTGGCTGACTACGGAGTGGTTGGAGATCTATTAGAGATCGTGCCCAAACTCACGGAAGCGATTCTGGCTGTAAAAAACTGATGCCTGAACGAGAAATCCTTGATCTGGATGTTCTTTTTGTAGGTGCTGGACCAGCTAGCTTGGCCGGCGCGATCCAACTAAAAAGGCTTTTTAATGAATCAGGTTGTGAAGCCAGCATTGCCGTTTTAGAAAAAGCGAGTGAGGTCGGAGCCCATTCTTTATCAGGTGCAATCTTTGACCCCAGATCTCTTAATGAACTATTTCCTGATTACAAAGACCGCAATGTTCCTTTTGAAGCGGAGGTAAAAGAAGAACATATGTATTATTTGATGGAAGGAAAGAAAATTCCGTTCCCATACGTACCGCCCTCTATGCGCCATCATGGATGTTATGTAACATCTCTAGGGAAGTTCACACGCTGGCTCGGTGACCGCGCGGAAGAGGAAGGGGTTGACATTTTCTGCGGATTTTCTGGGACTGAATTTATTTATGATGATGATAAAGTGATTGGTGTTAAAACAGGTGACCGGGGTATCGATAAAGATGGAGAGCGCAAACCGCATTTCGAGCCGGGGGCGGATATCCATGCCAAAGTAGTGGTCCTGGGCGAAGGCACGCGAGGGAGCCTAACTAAAAAGCTGATCCAAAAATTCAACCTTATGGAAGACCGCAATCCACAGGTATGGGCTATTGGCGTGAAAGAACTCTGGCAGATGCCAAGCGGTACAGTAACACCTGGATATGTAGCGCATACCATGGGCTTTCCACTGGGCCATGATATATTTGGCGGTGCCTTTATATATGGTATGCAGAATGATATTCTAGATCTAGGACTTGTGGTTGGTCTGGATTATCAGAACCCTGGAGTGGATGCGCAGCATGAATTGCAAAGATTAAAGACACATCCTTGGATTCGCTCATTACTGGCTGAGGGAGAAATAATTTCCTATGGCGCAAAATCGCTTCCCGAAGGCGGCTGGTACTCACTACCGAAGCTGACTGTGGATGGTGCCATGCTGATCGGTGATTCTGCCGGATTCCTTAATGGCCAGCGCCTTAAGGGAATCCATCTGGCAATGAAGTCTGGCATGCTGGCCGCCGAAACGATTTCAGAAAGTTTTGCTGCGGATAATTTTAGTGCCGCATCTCTCGCTTCCTTTACAGATAAAGTGAATTCAAGCTGGCTTAAGAATGAACTCTGGAAAGTACGGAATTTCCATCAGGGCTTCGATCGTGGCCTGCTTGGTGGACTTATCAATTCTGTCCTCGGCTTGTTTACCGGCGGCCGTGGCTGGGGTATAAAAGATCGCCTGCCAAGCCACCATGGACATGAACTCATGCAAAAAGGTACAGCTGAAGATCGGTATGCCGATTTGGAATTCGATGGGAAATATCTATTTGATAAAGTAACAGATGTGTATTACTCAGCCACAGCACATGAGGAAGATCAGATTCCGCATTTGCATGTTCAAGATATGGATATCTGTATTACAAAATGCACAGAAGAATACAGTAACCCCTGTGAAAAATTCTGCCCTGCTGATGTGTATGAAATGGTTCAGGACGGCGATGATAAAAGGTTACAAATTAATTTCTCTAACTGTGTACACTGTAAAACTTGTGATATTATGGATCCCTATCAGATCATTGACTGGGTCCCTCCAGAGGGTGGTGATGGCCCTGGTTGGGCTAATTTGTAGTATACTTTCTAAGTATAGTTCTCAAAAAGCATAAACTATCCAAGCAAATTATAATTTGATTCATTCACTACTTTCAGTTTTTTTCCTTCATACCATTAATATATAGTATATACATAGAGAAATAATTAAGGGTACTTAACTTCGACGCCTTTATAGGATAAGAATTTTGTTTAACAGTAACAATAGAGAATTATATCTCATTTTTATGCTTTGCAGCACCATATGTGTTGCAGAAAAACTGGATAATATTAATCCAAATCAGTTACGCTTCCGGGAAATGGTAGCTACAAGGACCAGTGCGCCGCCAATTATTGATGGTATTATCGATGATAAAGTTTGGGAAGATGCAATAATCGAAAATGAATTTGTGCAATTTGAACCATATAATTTGGCAGCGCCATCCGAAAGAACTGAAGCACGGTTAATGTATGATAATGATTATGTGTATATCGCAGTCAATAATTATGATACTGAACCAGAAAAAATAACTGGAAGACTAAGCAGAAAAGACCGCTGGATGGAAGCTTTTGGGCCGCATTCAGATTGGGTAGGCGTTGCCTTTGATTCAAACAATGATGACCGCACCGGTTATTGGTTTGCCGTGAATCCAGCGGGATCAAGGATGGATGTATATGTTTCTGGTGAGGGTATGAAAGCATTCGATAGCAGCTGGGACGTGGTCTGGGAATTTAAAACGGCCATACATGATCAGGGATGGTCCATAGAAATGAAAATACCAATGAGTGTATTCCAATTTGATGCAAATAAAAATGAAGATTGGGGCTTACAGGTTGCAAGGTATATTCATCGTTTACAGGAAGAGGTGCAATGGCCAGGTAGGCCAAAGGGAGTCAATGGTTTTGTACCCTATTATGGAATATTAAAAGGAATGGACAATATTCCCTCACCAAAAAAAGTTGAAATATTACCATATGTTTTAAGTGGGAATAATGATGAATCGAATGTTAGTTCTGTGGGGATCGATATGAAATATGGCTTGAGTGCACAATCATCTCTGAACATGACTATTAACCCGGATTTTGGCCAGGTAGAAGCTGACCCGTCTGTTTTAAATCTTACTGCATTTGAAACTCAATTTGAAGAAAAGCGTCCCTTTTTTATTGAAGGTGGTTCATTTTTTAAGAATCGGTACAAATTATTCCATTCTCGGCGTATTGGTCAAACGCCAGGAATGCTTGTCCCGGAGGACGCAGTGATCATAGATAGTCCAGACGCAACTACAATTTTAGGCGCAGGAAAAATATTAGGTGAAACAGCAGCGGGTACTAAATATGGTATAATTGAGGCAGTAACTGATGAAGAATTTGGTGTGTGGGAAACCGAAAGCGGTGATACGGTTATACAGGAAAAAGGAATTATTGAGCCAAGAACCAACTATTTTATTGGACGTGTAGAGCAACCTGTATTTAACAATTTATCCACGGTTGGTGTAATGATGACTGATCTCCGCCGTGTTGAGGCTGGGTATGCTAATGTCATGGGATTAGACTGGCGACTAAAATTCCTGGATAATGCACTTACATTAAAAGGACAAATAGTGCATTCCACAAAAGATGGTATTTCTGGTAATGGCGCCCGTTTTAATATTGGTTATCTTGACCCAAAATGGTGGGAGCTGAATTTTGTAACTGGTTTCACTGATGATCAATATGAGATCAATGATTTGGGATTCAATGAACGGAATGATAAATGGTATTACGGTTCCTATGGTGGATTGCGAAAACAGGATCCCTGGGGTAGGTTTTTAGGTAATCATTTAGAATATAGATATTTTATTAGTGGCCGTGGTGGAGATGGACTCACGCTTTCAAAGTCCTTATCTATTGAACAAAGAAATGAATTAAAAAATTACTGGAGTTTTGGTGCGGAACTTAATATGCAATTCGCTGCCTATAATGATGAAGATA
>CAJWGZ010000122.1 GCA_913041075.1 uncultured Fidelibacterota bacterium
TATTCCATGAATATTTTAGCTGGTCGTTTTAAAGGGCAAAAAATACGCACAATCGCGAAAGCCAGCTACCGACCTACTACATCCCGGGTAAGAAAAAGTATATTTGATATGTTAGGTGATTTGGAGGGTTGTTCAGTACTAGATCTTTTTGCGGGGAGCGGGATTCTTGGATTTGAGGCGGCTAGCCGGGGTGCAGTTGCAGTTACATTTGTTGATGACGACAGACGAAATGTGCAATTAATACATGTAAACAGCCAAATCTTGCAGGATCAGGTTGATATGAAAGTTGTACGTAAAGAGTGTCTCCACTACTTGCGAGTGCGGCATGAGTACGATATCATTTTCGCTGACCCCCCGTATGGAAAAATTGATATATCCAAGCTTGTGGAAAAATGTTTAACCACATTATTAAATAATGGTAGATTTGTTTTGGAGACATCATTTAGAGAATCGATTCCTGCGGGAGGTCGCAGTAAACGGTACGGTGATACTATGATTACAATTTGGACCAAAACAGTATGAAAAAAATTATTTACCCAGGCACATTTGACCCCATCACTAACGGTCACCTGGACATCGCTGAACGGGCAGCCAGTCTGTTTGATCATGTGATTATTACTGTCGCTAATAACCCCAAAAA
Source organism: uncultured Fidelibacterota bacterium (assembly GCA_913041075.1). Lineage (GTDB taxonomy): Bacteria > Fidelibacterota > Marinisomatia > Marinisomatales > TCS55. The sequence goes on from CAJWGZ010000122.1 coordinate 641, forward strand.
AAAATCCTTATTCACAGTGGAAGAACGTATCGATCTGGTCCAAGCTTCTATTAAGCATCTAAACAATGTATCGGTCAGTTCAACCAATGTATTGATTGTAAATTTTGCCAAAGAGAATGAAGCGATAGCATTGATCAGGGGCCTGCGCTCAATCAGTGATTTCGAGTATGAATTCCAGATGGCATTGATGAACCGTTCGCTGGCACCGGAAATCAGCACTATTTTTATGATGCCTGATGAAAAATATATGCACTTGAATTCGACGGTAGTCAAGGAAATTGCAGCGCTGGAGGGCGACATATCCGCTTATGTGCCAGCAATTGTCGAAGCAAAGTTAAAATCTAAATTAAATATATAAATTATTATATATTCCTAGGCTGATTTTCCCCAGGAATTAATCAAGAAAACATAAATTTATGCCCACATACGAATATATCTGCAATGAATGCGGTGAGCGGTTTGAAAATTTTCAAACTATGTCATCCAGACCATTAGCGAAACGGCCTAATTGTGAGGAAAAGAATTGCAACGTAACTCGGGTTATCAGTGGTGGATCTGGACTGATTTTTAAAGGTTCTGGTTTTTATCTCACTGACTATAAGGATGATCGACCCAAAGCGGATAAAAAAGTTAAGGAAACGAAGAAAAAGGATGATAAACCAGCAAAAAAGGAAAAGACCGCAACTACAGCGAAAACTGAAAAATAAACATGATGGATAAACATATAGACAAGGCAACTGTACATTTTCAAAACGTATTGCAGGATCAACTGGCGCGAGTAAACCGAATGAGCACCAGAGAAGAACAGACTGATTATGGGGCATTGGCTCCGATTATCGTAGGTATCATTGGCGGAGACGGCATCGGTCCATTCATCGCTGCTGAAGCACAGCGTGTGCTGGAAAATTTACTACAGGGACCACTGGATACAGGAAAAATTGCCTTTCGGGTTATCGAGGGTTTAACGATCGAAAAAAGAGCCGAAGTGGCCCAGGCGATACCGGATGATGTGCTGGAAGAAATAAAAAAATGCCACGTAACACTGAAAGGACCAACTACGACACCAAGAGAAGGGGACCCCTGGCCGAATCTTGAAAGCGCAAATGTAGCCCTGCGCAAGGAATTGGATTTATTTGCTAATGTACGTCCGGTGTGTGTACCAAATGAAGGGATAGACTGGGTATTTTTCAGAGAAAATACGGAAGGTGCCTACGCGCTAGGCAGTAGTGGTATAGATGTAACAGATGACTTAGCCCTGGATTTTACGGTTACGTCTACGCAGGGTTCAGAGCGGCTGCTGCGCCTGGCTTTTGAATACGCAAATAAAAATAATATTAACAAAGTTACCCTAGTCACTAAAGCCAATGTGGTGAAGACCACCGATGGTAAATTTCTGAAGATCGGCTATGAGATTGCTAAGGAATACCCTGCTATTGAAGTAGATGACTGGTATATTGACATAATGACAGCGAAATTAATCGATCCGAAGCGGCGCACGCAGTTCCGGGTCATGGCCATGCCTAACTTATATGGCGATATTTTGTCGGATGAAGCGGCTGAATTCCAGGGTGGTGTGGGTACGGCAGGCTCAGCGAATATTGGCAAGAAATATGCCATGTTTGAGGCGATACACGGTTCCGCACCACGGATGGTGGATGAAGGCCGAGCTCAGTATGCCGATCCATCTAGTATGGTCCGGGCGGGGGTCATGCTGCTACGGCACATCGGGTATGGAGAACAGGGTAAGAAACTGGAAATGGCGCTAGATATAACCGGGCAATTTGAAAAGAAATTGGTAATGACCGGGCGCGAAGAAGGTGCCAGCAGCAAAGAATTCTGTGATTATATACTGGAAACGATTGACGATCCGGAAATGGAACAAAAATGGAAGTCACACCAGCCCTAATTTACAGGCCATATAATTCATGGAAAAAGGTGCGTAATTTTAGGCACCTTTTCTTTATTGGTTCATTATGTTTATCGATTATGCAGAAATAACGTGTGCCAGCGGAAAGGGTGGTAGTGGCGCCGTCACTTTCCGACGGGAAAAGTTCGTACCCAAAGGAGGCCCTGACGGTGGGGATGGCGGTAAGGGTGGATCCGTTATTTTTGTAGCGGATCAAAACCTGCATACCCTGCAGGATATTCGTTATAAAAAGTCTTACCAGGCAGAAAACGGTGCGCCGGGGTCGTCCAACCAGAAAACAGGCCGGGCTGGGGAAGATGTGTGCATTCCGGTACCATTGGGTACACTCATTCGTGAAAAAGATACAAGTAGGGTAGAAGCGGATCTGATAACGGATGGCGAAGAATACGTTGCCTGCCCAGGAGGAAAAGGCGGGAAAGGTAATACCCGCTTCAAAACCGCTACCCGCCAGACACCGCGCCATGCGCAAAAAGGAATCCGGGGAGAAAAAAGAAATTTTACTATTGAACTAAAGGTATTGGCAGATGTGGGATTAGTAGGTTTACCCAACGCCGGTAAATCAACATTGCTGGCTGCGGTCTCATCGGCCCGACCTAAGATTGCTGATTATCCATTTACCACGCTGCAGCCCCACCTGGGTATCGTAAAATACGGTGAATACCAGTCATTTGTTATGGCGGATATACCTGGCTTGATAGAAGGTGCCAGTGAGGGTAAAGGGCTTGGGCATCAATTCCTTAAGCACATTGAACGAACCAAATTGTTATTGTTTCTTATTGATACTATGGAACCAGATCCAGCTGATACGCACGAACTACTACAGCAAGAGTTGCTTAATCACAATCCGGAGCTATCCAAACGAAAGCTTTTAATTGTGCGGACAAAAATAGATACAAAAACGGATAATGCGGATTGGGCTAAAATGGATAATGAATACCTGGAAATATCTTCTGTGAGCGGTGCTGGTATACCAGAATTGATCAAACGGATCGGAAAATTGCTCGATGAAAACTGAGCAATTAGCTGCGTTAATATCGTTATTACATGTGCCCCTAGTCGGGGCTTATAAAGCCAGAAATCTGAGAAATATCTGACTTTAATTTTAACCATATTACTGAGCCTGGAACTCATAGGTGCCGTACTACAACTCAGTGGGAAACAGTTTGTCCGGGCATAATAAGGAATTAATTTCGCGCAGTAATTTTATTGAATAATTCGATGGAGAGGTGGCCGAGCTGGCTGAAGGCGCTCGCCTGCTAAGTGAGTATACCTCTATAAAGGGTATCGAGGGTTCGAATCCCTCC
>CAJWGZ010000123.1 GCA_913041075.1 uncultured Fidelibacterota bacterium
CCTGAATCCATCACAATAATTTTTTCTGCAAAAGTCATTGCCTCATTTTGATCATGTGTCACATAAATTAATGTGGTTTTATATTTTGAATTAATCTCCTTTAATTTTCGTCTTAATTTAAACTTTAAATCAGGATCAATAACAGTAAGAGGTTCATCCATTAATATAGCTGCTACATCTTCCCTGACTAAACCTCTACCCAATGAAATTAATTGTTTTTGGTCGGCAGTTAATCCTTTTGCCCCCATATCTAAAAACGAACTCAAATTTAAAATTTCGGCCACTTCATTAACTTTTGTTCTAATTTGACTTTCATTAAAATTTCTACATTTAAGTGGAAAAGCTAAATTATCATATACTGACATTGTGTTGTAAATTACAGGAAATTGAAAAACCTGTGCAATATTTCTTTGTTCGGTTTTAACTGATGTAATATTTTGATCATTAAAAAAAACATTTCCTTCTGATGGTGTTACTAGACCGGACATTATGTTTAACATAGTTGTTTTTCCACAACCTGAAGGACCTAACAAAGCATAACGGCCTCCATTTTCCCAAGATAAGGAGAAGGGTTCCAACGCATAAACTGGATTTTTTGCACTCAGATCATATGAATGACCAACATTTTTAAATTCAATTTTTGCCATTTAATTCATCTTAAAAGGTGAAAAAAGCAAATCACCTTTCCCATCAAAAACATAAAGTTTATCAAGATTGAAATTTATTTTTACCTTGTCATTTTCGTTAAAATTTTTTACTTCTTCTATCAAAAGTACAATGTTTAGTTCATTTTGGTGTAAGTGTAAAAAAGTTTCAGAACCTGAAATTTCTGAAATATCAATATTAAAATCAAAACCCTTGTCATCTAAAATCATATCACTAGCTCTTATCCCAAAATGATATGTGCCAGCCTGAATGTTTTTTACATGTTTAGGTATTTTAAATTGAACATTTTCATTTAAAATAATTTTGTTTGAATCAATACTGCCTTTTAAAATATTCATCGCTGGATCATTGGTTATTTCTGATACTTTGATGTTTGTTGGATTTTCAAATACATCCTTAGCAGTACCACTTTGAAGTATTTCTCCTTCATCAAGCACTATGATATCACCATTCAGTTGCATGGCTTCTAATGGGTCTGTACTGGCATAAAGTAATATAGAATTAGCAGAAAGATCACTAGTAAAAATATTCTTAAATTCGTTTCTTAGGTCTTCACGCAACTTATAATCTAAATTAACTAAGGGCTCATCAAGAAGTAATATTTTTGCTTTTTTTACCAAAGATCTGGCCAGAGCCACTCGTTGTTGTTGACCACCGGATAATTCTTGTATTTTTCGTTTTTCAAAACCAAGAAGACCTACTTTGTGTATAGCAACTGATACCTCATTTTCAATATCAGAGGTTTTCATTTTTCTTTGCTTCAAAGGGAATGCAATGTTGTCAAAAACATTTAAGTGCGGATAATTAATAAATTGTTGATACACCATGGCCACATTTCTCTTCCAAACTGGAATGGTGCTAAAATCTTTTCCCTCAAAGATGATATTTCCTGTATCAATCGGCTGTAAACCTGCAATGGTTTTTAATAATGAAGTCTTACCCGATAAAGTTCTTCCCAAGAGCGTATAAAGTTTACCAGCTTCAAATTCTAATGAAACTTTATTTAGAAAATACTCTTTTTCAGGTTTAAAAGTTAAATTATCTGTAACTAATTTCATTTATTTTAAAGCTCCTGATAAATTACCTTTGGATAAATAGCGTTCTACAATAAAAGCAACCACAATTAATGGTGCTACAGATACTAATGCCGATGCGGATAAACTCCACCATGGTGTTACTGAAGAATTAAGAGCAACAATTTTTACTGGGAGTAACTGAACTTCAGTAAACGTTAAGATAAAAGCAAAGAAAAAGTCTATCCAACCAAATATAATACAAAACAACCCCGCAACAATTAAACCTGGTATTGAATTGGGTACCACAACTTTAAAAAATGCCTGATATGGATTACAGCCATCAATTAAGGCAGTCTCATCGATTTCCTGCGGGACCTTATTAAAAAAATCTACCATAATCCAAACAGCAATAGGCATTAACAAAACAATGTAGACAAGTATCAGACCGAACAAATTGTCCAGTAATCCTAAAAAACCTAACATTAAGAAAAACGGTATGGATAAAACAATAGGCGGCATAATCCTTTGAGAAATAAAAAAGAATGTAATGTCGTTATTTTTAATAAAACCTGCTTTGAATTTAAATCTCGACAACGCATATGCCGCGAGTGTACCCAAAATAATGCTAATCAAGCTTGCGGTGCAGGTTACAAATATACTATTAAAATATGGCTCTATGATGTCAACACCGCCTTTAGCTGGGGAGCGAACTAAAACCTTCCATCCTTCTAGAGAAGGTTCAAATTGTAGCCATGGAATATAAGTTGCCCCACCGGTAACAGAATTAAAATCTTTAAAAGAAGTTGAAAGAGCCCATAAAAAGGGGGCTATGACGAACAATGACCACAAAGTGATTATCAAATATTTTAAGGTTAAATAAAAAGTCCTCATATCTAAATTTTCTTTATCAACAATTTGACTAATAGCTTAGAAATAATGGTTAAACTTATAATCATGATAATCAAATAGGTAAAAGACAAAGCCGCGGAGTAACCTATTTGAAACTCTCTTAGGCCTTTAATAAAAATATAATAACTCGAGGTTTCAGTTGCAGTACCAGGACCACCCGAAGTTAAAACATAAACCGTATCCATTATTTTTGAGGCTTCAATGAGTCGAATAATAATTGCACCAATCGATATGGGAGCCATGAGTGGAAATGTAACATAAATAAATTTTCTTATGGGACCTGCCCCATCAATGGATGCTGCTAAAAAAGGTTCCTTAGGCAAAGATAAAAGCCCTGCTAATAAAAGTAAAAACATAAAAGGCGTCCATTGCCAAACCTCAACGATAATCACTGTGACTTTCGCCAAGATATTATTGCTTAACCAAAGAGGGGTGATTCCAAATAAACTAAAAAAATCATTAACTGGGCCCAATGACTCATGAAAAAAAGTTCTCCAAATAACGGTCATGATAACCGGAGTAGTCATCATTGGAATTAAAAACAATACTCTAAAAAACCTTTTAAAAATAATATCTTTCCAGACCATCAAAGCCAGAGAAAAACCAATAATATATTGAAGAAATACTGTAGTAACTGACAAAAAACTTAATCTAAAGAATGACTCCCAAAATCTTTTATCATCTGTAAAGAGTCTTATGTAATTATCCAATCCAATAAAATCTAATCCAGGATAAAAGCTATCCCAACTTGAGAGGCTTAATCGAACAGTGAATACTATAGGGAAGATTAAAATACCTATTAGAACTAATAGGCCGGGAAGCAAAAAAACAAATTTATGATTAAAATTCATGTAAATAAAATGTGATCGCCTTGAAATAAGGCGATCACGTAGATATCATTATATTAATTGTTAATTTTTGTTATCTTCAAGAGCAACACCAACTGCGTAAGCTTCTCTGATTGTGTCAGCACCAATTCTCTTGATAATTTTCTTCCATTCTGCAGCAACTTCATCCAATGCTTCTTGTGAACTAAGTTGTCCTGCTAGTGCTTTAGAAGTACCAGTTGCAACTGCACTTGTAAATTGGAATACACCGGGCACTCTTAGCGGAAATACACGATTAGTGCTGTATTCTTCCATCCCCATTAGAGTAGCCGTATAACTTTTCGCAATCAAAGGATCCCAACCTTGACGCTCTATATAAATTTGAGGATCAAAGTCAGATTTTTTGAAAGGATTTACTCCAAATCTACCAATAG
>CAJWGZ010000124.1 GCA_913041075.1 uncultured Fidelibacterota bacterium
TGCTCAAGTTCCTGTTCCAGATCAAGCTGAACAGAATCTAGCATAGCAATCTTTTGCGTAAGTTGTGAATCTATTCCTGTCTTTTGTGTTTGCTCGGCATATACTAACGCTTCTTTCAAAGAAATAATTTCGCCTTTTAGATCCCCTAGTTGCAGTGAATCCCGCAACAATTTAGTTTTTCTTTCATATTCAAATTTATTTCTTAGGTTCGCTTGTTCTAATTCATTTAACCGACTCTTAAATGCTGTCATAGGTTCACTTACGGCATCCTCTATGGATTTTTTCATACCACCACTTTCCCCAGATTGTAATTGCTCTAGCTTATCAGCAATATTCTTGAGGAGTACCTGTTCCGCACTTTTTTCATCGCGACGTTCCTTGAAGGATGCGGTCATTATGCTTAACACATCACCTCTAGTCCGGTCAAATCGTGATGCTACCATTACAACCTGACGAATATTCTCAATTAATTCCGGGGCAGCACCCTCTTGTAAAATTATGCTAATTTGAATACGTTTCACAGCAGCCACAGCAGGGACCCTATGTGTTAGTGTCTTTGATTGTACTCTTTCGCCATCCATAGTTGGTTCTTTGATTGGTAAAACCATATCGGGACCGGCCTGACCCCGTGCTGCAGACTCCTGAGAGACTTGCGGTTCAGCTTCAACTTCAAAATCAAAACCGGGAATAGGAAGCCCCATGCTGGAGAATTCAGTATCTTTAGCAGATCCATCTCCTGGAGCCGCTTCACCAATTATGGTTGTAAGTTGTTCTAGTGCGGATGCTTCATCATAAATGGGACGGTCACCTGGTATAATCGTAATTTGTTCTTCCTTTTCACCAGTAATTTCAATATCAACATCCACATCAATTACATACTTTTGATCATCAATGATTTTGGAAAGCGCATCGCCTATGCGTTCCCTAAGCCCGCTTTCAACCATTAGTTTCTGGGTTAAATAACTAGAGGTTTGCTGGCCTAACAATAAAGTCAGGTTAAATAAGAAAACCAAAATGAAAGGATGTATTTTATACCCCTTCTTCATATTACACTCCTTGTATAATTCTTAAACATACTTTAATTAATTGTTACCCATCATTTTCTACATAACTAGTTGTGTGATGCGAGGGTTTCAAAAATGTTATTTCAATTCGTCTATTCCTACCTTTATTATCTGGCGTATCATTTAATTCCAAAATGGTTTTTCTATCTATTTGCTGTGTCAGGTTTTGAGCTTGACCCCTTGGAACCCAATCAGCATATCCCGCAGCAACCAACCGGGTCGGGTTGACTCCCTGATCAATAACATTTCTTACCACTGCCGAGCCGCGTGCCGTAGACAACTCCCAATTTGATGGAAACCGTTTTTGATATGCTTTGGGCAATGCATCGCTATCTGTGTGCCCTGCAATTTCAATTTGAAAGATTGAATTCTTAATCTCAGGTACTATTTTTTCTGATAATAATTTCTTTAGACCTGGGCTTATTCCAGCGCTTCCAGATCCAAAACTAAAATCACCGCTAATCTCTAATGTAACACCTTTAGAACTAGTGGTGACCTCAACGGGAGGATCTCCTTTACTATCCTTCATTTCTGCTTCAATTTTTTCTACCATTTCATCTAATGATGCTTTTACTTGCGAAAGTTTTGTCGCTACTTTATCAAACTCTCCTTCTAGTTCAGCTGCACCTTCCTTTTTTATCTTACTTCCTAATGATTTACCAGTGGAGTTTGCCATCTCCATAATCTTTACAGGGTCCATTGTTGATAACGCAGCTAACAATACAAAAAAGGCAAAAAGTAGAGTCATCATATCTGCAAATGTGCCGAACCATCCAGGCAGTCCTTCATCGACAAGACCCATTCCTTTTACAATACCAGCCTTAAACGCTTTTTTTTCGCCAGGAGTTTTCGCCATTTATACTATCCTTCTGTCTTCCATTCTGCAGGTGGTATGAATGAATTGAGTTTTTCCCTAACAATTAGGGGGTGTTTTTTCTGATGTATCAACCGAGATGCCTCCACCAGTAAAGACTGAAGGGTTGTATTCGTTGAAATTCTAACATTTATTTTATCAGCCATTGGTAAGAAAAATAGGTTAGCAAAAACAGCGCCATAAAATGTAGTTATTAATGCTGCTGACATACCGGGGCCCAATGAATCCGCGCCACCTTCGCCACCAAAACCTGATAACATAATCACCAATCCAATTAATGTACCTACCATGCCCCAGGCAGGTGCCATGACACCCATAGATTTAAAAAGGGATGACTGTGTTTTTTCACGTATTTCCCGATATTCAATTCTTGTTTCTAATATTTCTGTTAATTCTTCTAATGAATATCCATCAACTACCATTTGCACTCCATCGCGGAAAAAAAAATTATTAATTGAATCAACGTGCTTTTCCAGATCTGCTGCGCCTTTTCTACCAATATCTGCGGCTTCAACAGCCTCATCAACAACCTCACCTAATTTAACTTCGCCTCCTTTTAACACAGCACCCATAGCGGCGCCTAATTTTAATACATCAGAAAGAGGAAACGCGATAGATACAGAAGCAATCATCCCTCCAAATACAATTGCAAAACTTGGACCAGAGACAAAGCCTCCAGTACTCGCACCAGCTTCAGCTGCAGCTAAAAATATACTACCTGCGATAGCTCCAAGTCCTAAAACAATACCTATTAGGGTTGCAATATCCATACCGATTTACTCCCTTACAAAACTTGTAGTCTTTAACCTGTTTTCGTGCAGCGCTTTTAAAATATTTCGTACATCATCATATTCTGGATCCATCCGCAATGCAAGGTTCCAATTAATTGTTGCCCGTTGCACATCTCCCAGTTTATAATAAATAGATCCTCTTCGTGCGTAAGCAAGAGCGAGATTTGGATTCAGATCTAGTGCGGATTCAACCTCTTGCAGGGACGCCCGATAATCACCACCATAAAAATAACGGAGCGATCTAGATAAGTGGCGCATAGCTTCATTCATGTTTTTACCTTCAACATTGCTGGAAAGCTTAAATGATTTCAGCGAATCTTCAAGAAAATTCGACTTTTGCTCCATTGCTGACAATCTAACCATAAGATTGCGCATTTCATTATTTACCATTACTACAGAATCACGCAAAGAACTGACCATAAAGTTTGCCATTGCTATAGTAGAATCAAACTGATCTGAAAATTGATCGTCAAAAACAGGCATATCGCCAGCATCCGTCATGAGAGGAGATGGGCCGGAAATATCACCTATCACCCGTCTTGCTCTTCGTGGTACTGCCATATCAAATCCCACAGTTAATGCCGGGTGCCCTGACCAATAACGTATTTTCCAGCTTGGTAGTTTATCTATGTGGGTGAACCCAATGTTCAGGCGATAATCCGAGGTAAGGGGGATGCGGAGTCCCACATTGATACCTATACCATCAAATTCACCCACAAAATCCAATCCACCCCATTTATTAAAGAATGGAGTGTTCAAATGAAATCCAGCAAATACGCCTGCTGGTGCACCAGTTGAATCTGTAGTCGGCAAAGAATCTTGAGCGCCAAAACCACCTGTACCAAAACCAAGGAAAGTTTGCAGGTGATAAGATCCCAATTGTTTAGCGCTACTAACTACAACAAAAAAAGATAGTTGCTTAGGAGATAAACTTAACCCGCTTTCTGATTCAGAGTTTTGAAAAACGATATCTTGTAATCCAATAGAAACGCTCACATCATTGTAAGTAAATACTCGCTGCTGCAGGTGAAAACCAAATTCAACAGGTGGCGCATAAGTTGACACATCGAGATTGGCTAAGTTGGTTGTATCTGCAGTTTGTACTGAAGAAAA
>CAJWGZ010000125.1 GCA_913041075.1 uncultured Fidelibacterota bacterium
TAACGTTTCTGTCCTTGTAGCGGAAATCACATTTTAATTTGTACCCGGACTTAATTTAATTATGAGTCAAATTACCGTTACACTTCCGGATAATAGCACCCGTTCGTACGATGGCGGTGTTACTCCCCAGGAAATAGCAGAAAGCATCGGTTCCCGCCTGGCGCAGGATGCCATAGCGGCACAGGTCAATGGTCAATCCGTTGACCTGAATGTCCCCATTGAAGCTGATGCAGAAGTAGCTATCCTGACGGGTGATTCACCGGAGGGACATGAAGTACTGCTGCACAGTACGGCGCACCTGATGGCCCACGCTGTAAAAGAGCTTTTTCCAGAGGCAAAAGTGACTATTGGACCGGCGATTGAAAATCGTTTTTATTATGATTTTGATATAGATGGCACATTTTCTGACGAGGACCTAGTAAAAATTGAGAAAAAAATGGGTGAATTAGCAGCCAATGATCATGTGGTGACAAGGATGGAATTGACTCACGGTGAAGCAGTCAAACTATTTAATAAAATGAACGAGTCCTATAAAGTTGAAATAATTGAAGATATTGAAGGGGATGATAATATTTCTGCTTATACGCAAGGCGATTTCACAGATCTCTGCCGTGGTCCCCATGTACTGCAAACGGGGAAGATCAAATACTTTAAACTACTGAATACATCCGGTGCTTACTGGCGCGGCAATGAAAACAATAAAATGCTACAGCGTATATACGGCACTTCTTTTAGTTCAAAGAAAGACTTAAATAAATACTTGAACTTTCTTGAAGAAGCAAAAAAGCGTGATCATCGTAAACTGGGTAAAGAACTTGCTTTGTTCACATTTGATGAGGAAGTGGGGCCCGGTCTTCCACTATGGCTGCCAAATGGTGCTGTGATCATTGATGAATTAGAAGCCTTGGCCAAGGAAACGGAGGATAAAGCTGCATATTTGAGAGTGAGGACACCCCATCTGACAAAAGGATCCTTATACGAAAAATCAGGCCACCTGGATCATTACCAGGATGCTATGTACCCCAGCATGGATGTTGATGGGATAGAATATTATGTTAAACCAATGAATTGTCCCCACCACCATAAAATTTATGCGGCTCGCCCAAAAAGTTATCGTGACCTGCCTGTACGATTGTCAGAATACGGTACCTGTTATCGCTACGAAAAGTCAGGACAATTATTTGGCCTGATGCGGGTTCGAAGTATGCAGATGAATGATGCCCATATTTATTGTACCAAAGATCAATTCAAGGACGAATTCCTGGCGGTCTGCAAAATGTACCTGTACTATTTTGATATATTTGGTATTGATAAATACCAACTTCGGCTCGGTCTTCATGATGCTGAAGGTCTTGGTAAGAAATATATTGATGAACCAGAACTATGGCAACAGACGGAAGCGGAAGTACGGGAAGCATTGCAAGAAGGTAATATTGACCATGTGGAGATATCCGGCGAAGCAGCATTCTACGGGCCAAAGATCGATGTACAGGTTTGGAGTGCCATTGGCAAAGAATTCACTTTGGCCACCAATCAGGTAGATTTTGCTATTCCAAAACGATTTGGCCTAACCTTTACCGATGAAGGAGGCCGGGAACAAACACCCCTTTGCATCCATCGTGCTCCCTTGAGTACCCACGAGCGATTCGTCGGTTTTTTAATTGAACATTTTGGTGGTGATTTTCCATTGTGGCTGGCTCCAGTCCAGGTTGCCGTATTACCCGTATCCGATAAGGTGATAGATTATGCCAGAAATGTGGAAACCACATTGAAAGAGGCGGGGATTAGGGTCCAACTGAATGACCAGCCCGATAAAGTCGGCGCAAAAATCCGTCAAGCAGAATTACAACGCATAAATGTGATGCTCGTTGTTGGAGAAAAGGAAGTTCAGAACAATCAGGTCGCATTACGACGACGTTTCAAAGGAGATCTGGGTACCCAGCTACTGGATGATGTCGTAACAGAATTAAAAACAGAAATAGAAACCAGGAGGAATACGTATCGCACTAATTGATAAAGCAAAAATTAATGAACGAATAGTAGCAGAAGAAGTCCGGCTAATATCAGAGGATGGAGAACAGTTAGGTATTGTGTCGTTGGAAGATGCCATGAAACGGGCCGAGGATGTGAGGCTAGATCTTATGGAAGTATCGCCAAATTCAAAACCACCCGTTTGCAGAATTGTTAATTTTGGCAAACTGAAATACGAGAAGAAAAAAAAGATACAAAACAGTAAAAAGAAACAGCATGTTATTAAAGTTAAAGAAATAAGACTGCGCCCTAAAATTGGAGATCATGATTTTGATACAAAGGTCAATAATATGGGTAGAAAGTTTATCCAGGATGGGTACAAGCTAAAGGTGACCATTATGTTTCGTGGCCGGGAAATGAGTCGTATTGACCTGGGAGAAGATTTGTTAAACCGCGTAGCAGATGCGCTGGAAGATATTGCTGAGCCGGAAGGAAAAACTGATCTGGAAGGAAGACGTATATCTGTATATTTCACAGCATCGTAGGAGAAAATATAATGCCAAAAATGAAAACAAGACGTGCCGCAGCCAAGAGATTCAAGCTCACCGGTCGCGGACGTATAAAACGCAACAAAGCAAACCATAGCCATATGCTCATCAGGCGTTCAAACAGTGCCAAGCGAAAAATGCGTAAAGCAACGCTCGTGGATAGTACTGAGGAGAAAAGAGTACGCCGTATGCTGGGCTTATAAAGGAGGCGAGAAATGCCAAGAGCAAATAGTTCTATCCCAAGGCACAGACGTCATCGAAAGATCATCAAGCAGGCCAAGGGCTACTATGGTGCCCGGAGCCGCACTTTCAAATCAGCAAAAGAAGCTGTATGGAAGGCCGGGACCTATGCCTATCGTGATCGGCGCCAGAGAAAACGCTTTTTCCGGCGCTTGTGGATCGCGCGAATCAATGCGGCAGCCAGATTGAACGGGATGTCGTATTCTGCATTTATTGCAGGCCTAAAAAACAAAGGTATTGAACTGGATCGAAAAATACTGGCCGATATGGCAGTACGTAATCCGGAAACCTTTGCCGAGTTGGTTACCGCTGTACAGGAGTGACCAACACTATGCAAGAAACTATCGAGGCGGTCCGGAAATCATTTCAGACCGACCTCGATTCGTTTCCTACTGATCGCCGTGAAATAGAGGCCTTAAAGAGTAAATATTTTGGCCGCAAGGGTGCCCTGGCAAAACTCTTTTCCCAGATGGGGAAAATATCGCCAGAGGACCGACCCGGCGCTGGGAAATTGATTAATGATCTCAAGCAGGAACTGACCAAAATATTCGACACAAAGGCCGCGGAACTCCTTGATCCTGCTGAGCGCACGACTGAAAATGTTGATTATACGCTGCCTGGTGAAACGCAGCGAACTGGTACGCTACATCCGGTCACGAAAACGCTCAAGGAAATAAAAGATATTTTCAAGTCAATCGGTTTCATGATGGCCTATGGCCCCGAGATCGATGACGATTACCATAATTTTACGGCCCTAAATTTTCCACAACATCACCCCGCCCGGGATATGCAGGATACATTTTTTATTCAAGAGGATGTCGTGCTGCGCACCCATACATCAAATGTCCAGATCCATCTAATGGAAAATACGGATCCGCCACTGCGCTATATTGTGCCGGGGCGGGTTTATAGGAACGAGGCCATCAGTTTTAAGAGTTATTGTTTGTTCCACCAAGTCGAAGGGCTAGTAGTGGATAAATATATTTCCTTTGCCGATCTGAAGGGCACATTGGAATATTTTGTAAAACGTGTCTTTGGCAATGATGTGCGCATGCGTTTTCGCCCCAGTTTCTTTC
>CAJWGZ010000126.1 GCA_913041075.1 uncultured Fidelibacterota bacterium
CGGAAAGTCAATTCGTATCGATTGATTCATTGGGTGCTTCTATTCAGAACCGTGCTATTTGGGAATTAACTATAGCAGACAATCCAGAATCCAGTTCAAATCACCGTATTTATATACATGCTCGGACCCATCCTGGAGAAGAAGAGTCATTTTGGGTCACCAATGAAATAATCAATTTTCTGATCTCAGACACACCTCTGGCGGCTTTTATCCGGAATAATTGCATATTTCATATTATTCCCATGTACAATCCTGATGGTGTGGAATTGGGCTATTCTCGTGAAAATGCCAATGGAGTGGATATTGAAAGCGGTTGGGATGATGTACCCCTAGAACCGGAAGTTGCCGTATTAAAAAACCGGTTTATTGAACTTACAACACTCGTTAATAATCCAATTGAGGTGGCCTTGAATATGCATTCTGCATATTCCTGTAAGCGCTATTTTGTCTACCACGATGAAGTTGGTACTTCTGCAAATTATACTATTCTAGAACAACAGTTTATCAATAGTGTTCAATCTTATTTTGTAAATGGTTTTGAGAATTGGGATTATTTTGTAAGCTGGACTTCGGGTACCCCTGATCAATATCCTGAAAGTTGGTGGTGGATGAACCATGGTGAAAATGTAATGGCCTTAACCTATGAGGATATGAATTGTGAAGCAGCAGGAAACTACGATTCCACCGCGTATGCGCTGATCCTTGGTGTTTGTAATTATATAGGCTTGGATCTGAGTCAAATCGAAAATGAACCAAATATGCCAGGTAGTTACTCCCTACTACAAAACTATCCCAATCCATTTAACCCAATAACCACACTACGGTACGATTTACCAGAAAATTCATTTGTTAATATTACTATTTATGATATGCTGGGCAGAAAAGTAAAAACATTAATCAATGAAACCCAAGATGCGGGTTATCGATCAATTATTTGGGATGCTACCGGTAACAACGGCGAACGAGCTAGTGCTGGTATTTACCTATACCAGATCCAGGCTAGGGAATACATGCAGACTAAGAAGATGGTACTTTTAAAATAGATTTTCTCTTTCGATTACATCAAGCCTTCCAGATAGCGGGTTTTTTTATATAACAATTTTATAATGGATTACCTTCTTTATCCAAAAGAACCGGGTTACCGAAACCAAGCGATTTCATCCCATTTAACTGAGTAGCAGCATCACCTACTACAAGGTATATCATTTCATCAGGGCGAATATATTTATTTACTAGGGCATTATGACTATCTATCGTCATGTTACGAACTATTTCTTCTTGATTCTTAATATAATCAAATGGTAGATCATAAGTGGCAATATTAGATATCATCCTTCGAAGAGCACCTAGAGTTTCAAATTGACGAGCATTTGATTTTAAGGTCACATTTTTTGTGAATTTAAGATCCTCTTCATTAATTGGATTTCTATAAGCTGTCATCAAATTTTTGAATATATTTACTGATTCTTCTGTGGTATTGGACCTAACACCCGATGATGCTGAGAATGTTCCTGGTAATCTAGATCCGCTAAATCGTGTGCGAGCACCGTAGGTAAATCCTTTTTCTTCGCGCAAGATCAAATTTACATCACCACTAAAGTTGCCACCGAGTTTCATATTCATAATTGTCGTAGCATAAAAGTCTGGATGCGTACGAGGCAAGCCCAGATATCCGATTCGAATCTCAGACTGTTTCGCATTAGGGACATCTACGAAATAGACTTTAGCAGATTTGTTAGGATCAGGTATATCATATTCAGGTATCTCTACATCTTTAACTTGCCAACGTTCTATTAATCCTTTAAATGCATCTACGGCTTCATTTTGACTAATGTTGCCTACGATGCTGATGGTTCCTAGGTGAGCAGAAAAATTAATATCAACGTATTCTTTTAGATCATCTAATTCAATAGTTTCCACGGATTTTATCGTTCCCAAAGTTGAATTAGCGAGTATATGTTCTCCATAATTGAGCTTATTAAATACATTAGATGCGATTGAAGAAGGGACCGCTGAACGCCGTTTGATAGTTTCAACTGTTTCTCGTTTAATCCTTTCGAATTCAGTAGCATCCCATCGAGGCTCAAATAAAATTTCCTCTACTAGAGCAAGGGTTGAAGAAAAATTTCGTTTTAAGGTATTGACTTCTATATTGATAGCTTGCTTTCCAGTATACATATTGATTGAAGAGCCCAAAGCATCGATAGCTTCTTCTAGCTCTACTGGTGTCTTATTAGCGGTTCCTTCCATCATCAGGTCTGATATCAAATTAGCAACACCTATTTGGTTTGGGTCATCCATTAGCATACCACCATCGATTGAAATCCCAAAGCTTATTAGAGGTAATTCGTCATGTTTTGCACCATATACAGACACTCCATTGTCATATGTATTTTTCCAGATTTTCGGAAGATTTAATCCAGGCTGGGGACCGTTTATTGGTTCCATTGAACGGTCAAATGAAGAAGAAATCTGATCCACGTCCATATCACCTTTTCCAACTGTTTTTTCTTCATTTGCAATAATTTTTTCTTCTTTAACCGGGAATAGAGCTGATCCTTCGGCAACAAGATCAACCATTCCGCTGGGAACAAAACTAGTCAAAACATAATTTTTATCTTTTATGTATTTTGCATAGGCCTGTTTTATATCATTCATATTTACATCCAGTACTTTCTGAAACTCTGTAGTAATTGCATCTGGTGACCCATAATATTCATTATAACTAGCCAGTTGAAATGCTTTACCAAGTACAGATGAAATGCTATTATAAAATCCTGTTTCATATTTTGCTTTTAATCGTTCAACATCTTCTTCTGAAAACCCTTCAACCTCAAAACGTTCAAAAGCTTCATGAATACCATTTTCTATATCAGTCAAATTTGTTGTGGGGAATCCAGTGACAACTATTTGGAAAGTTCCAGCAATCTCCTGAGTCCCACTATAAGCATACAGGCTTGGGGCCAATTTCTTTTCCTCTACAATTACCTTATATAATGGTGCTTTTTTCCCATCACCCATTAATTGACCTAACAATTCTAGAGCAGCTGCGTCAACATGACGTTGATCTACTGTAGGAAATGTCATTGTCAAACGAGGAGAAGTAGCAAAATTATCCTCATGATATACTTTTTTTGTTGTTGTAAGCGTAACATGTTGTGTTTCCGGATTATTATTTTCTGGACCAGCTTTGATTTCTCCAAAATACTTTTCTACTAATTGTTTTACCTCATGGTTTATAAAATCTCCAGCAATCACCATGGTAGCATTATTAGGCCCATACCACTGTTCATAGAAATTTCGAACATCTTTAAGAGTAGCGTTTTGTAGGTCTTCCAATTCACCAATAGTTGTCCAGTTATAAGGGTGATCTTCAGGGTACATATTTTTTATCATAACATAATTGGCATGACCATATGGACGGTTATCCACTCTTTGTCGTTTTTCATTTTGCACTACTTCTTGTTGATTCATAAAAGCTGCTTCCGTCACAGTGGGAAGAAGCCACCCCATTCTATCTGATTCTAACCAAAGAACGGTTTCTAATGCATTGTTAGGAACGATTTCATAATAAACTGTACCATCTTTATTGGTTCCTCCATTTAAGGTTCCACCTACGTTTTGAATTGTTTTAAAGAATTGATCTTGCCCAACATGTTGTGATTCCTGGAATAGCATATGTTCAAACAAGTGAGCAAACCCGGTTCTTCCAGGTGTTTCACGGTTTGATCCAACGTGATATTGAATTGCTACACCTACAATTGGGTCTGATTTATCCTCGTGAAGGATGACAGTTAATCCGTTGTCTAACTGATATTTTTCA
>CAJWGZ010000127.1 GCA_913041075.1 uncultured Fidelibacterota bacterium
CCGTCATAAAATAAATACCCTATGAATGGTCCCCCCTGGGTATCTTCAATTGCTTCCCAGGTACCCGTTACACGCCAGGCAAGCCAGTCATTGAATTGGGTGGTATTCAAATTAAATTTGTATTCACTATAGCGTATACTTCCAAAATATTCTTCAGGAAAATCCATTATATATTGTTTCGCCATTTGGTCATCATTAATGATTGCACCGTTTTCCCAATGTACAGCCAGCCAGCGGAAGGGCATTTCTCGACCAATCCAGAATAATCGCTGCTCTGAACTGTCAACGAGCACCTCGTAACCCCACGGAATTTTTATACCCCAGCCGTATGCCTCATGCAAATGTGTTTCCAACTCTTTCTGACGCGTATTATTAAACATGAAACGCGCTTGCCGATATTCAAATAAATCAGAAAACTGCTGTTTTATCCATTCATTTTGTTCTTTTGCTATTTCTTTGGCCCGCACAACAGTTGGCGTGTTTATAACCATGAATATCTGATTGCGGGCAAATTGATCCTTCGTAAAAATGAACGGCTTTTCTCCAGAAATGGATTGTTGGTACTGTTTGTCCGATAAAATGCGCTTAACCAGCGCTACTCCCGGACTGGATAGATCACTACCAATTGCACCAACGACAACCAGTGCACTATTTTTAATTCTATCGAATTCACGTGGATGAACAAAGGTCAGTTTGTAATATGGTTCCGGCGTAGGCGTAAACAATGTATCGTTGAGAACAGCGCTAAGAATTTCCTTAATTTTGCCTTCATCTTCCATGGCAGCGATCACAAAGATCTCATCATCTGAACCAAGTGCTTCCCGTTTTATCTCGCAGCCACATGTCAACAGGACAATCAGTCCCAGGATAATATTTTTTATTTCACTAGTTCTTTTATTTGCCATCTAGATACAAAATTAGCGCTTTCCAGACCAAAAACCACTTAATTGCTATAGTCGGCTGGAGAATTTGATATGCAACTTAGCTGCCGATAGCGGATCGCCGCGTCCAAAACCAATGGTGGCGCTAAGGATGGAACTGACTGAAACTTGTGTCAAACCAAACCCAAAACCAATTGGATAAGGTTGATATTCTTTCTGTATAGCGCCTTCGATAAACCCAAATAATTGCAGGTTATACCCCGCTGTTGCTAACAATTCAAATGTCGGAATTAGGATACTATTGCTTATAAACTGGTCATCCCTATACCCGCGCAAACCGTTGACGCCGCCATAACGAATTTTCTGCCCTTTATGGATAGCACCATCCTGCACCCAGCGGCCAGTAGTTAACAGTCGGGTATGTGCCGAAAATCGCGAGGTTATAGGCCAGTACGAGCCCGTAGATATCAGCCAGTGTCCTTGAAGATTTTTTTTATTATCTTCGGTCTGATTGCCCAGTGTGGCAGTTACATCCCAATAATTGCCATCAAATGGGGTCCAGCGGTTATTTCTACTATCCTTCTCTAGGCCAACAGATATTGCAGATGATTTATGCTTGGACAAGCCAATTAATGCACCTGTTTCTGTAGGATTAATGTTGGTACTACTACCACCAAAACGCCATTTTCCATAACGGGTACCGCCCGTAAAAATCGTACCTTCCTGCGCACCATATACATATTCCCCATCTCTTAGTTCTTGATCAAATTTAATTCGCAATCCAAATGGTATACCCAACGGTGCCGGTTCTTCGTGATAAAATGACAACACTTGAGACTTTTCGTTTTGGCGTTGCCAATGCAATTGCGAGGTGCTGGCTGATTGCCAAATGTTTTCCAGATGAATATCGATTTCACCGGTTGTTTTCCAAATACCTCCAGTACCCTGACTGGCCCCCAATATACCGGAAAAATTACTTTCAAAAGCAGGGGTAAGCTTAACTAATGCAGCGAGTTGTCCGTTCCGTGTACGTCCATGAACAAGCCCAATACTATTCTGAAAAAACTTATAACTCGTCTCAATCCAGCGTACTTGCTGCATCGTTTCAAACCGTGGAGTCGAGCGCACAATTGACGCCAATAACCTGAAGGCAGTGTTTTCGCTTATTTCGTCATTTCCTAGAATGATAATGGTATCAATCGCGATTGCTTCTTCGATTTTCGTGTAAGCTACTCTGGTGGGGACCTCTCCGTTAAAAGAAGCAAGAACATAACTGTGATTTAAGGATTCTTCGGTTGTAAGCAGTGAATCCAGGTACATTTCGACCATTTGCGCAGCTATTATGGTGGGATTTTTATCTTCGTGCACAATCAGTTCTACCGTTTGCCCATGAAGAACAAGTACCAAAAACAGTATTACTCTAGAAATACGCACGGATTTCTCCCGTTATATTGATAAAATTATCATACCGTATATCAGAAATATAATTGATGGTCACATTGATCGAAAAATTCTGGCGCAAGAGGATGTGGCCTTGAACATTAACCTTTCTCGTATTTCCTAGCGCATGACCGCGAACAGCTTCTGGCGGCGGAAAAGCTGCCGCGCCATCCAGACCTACTGTGGCCCATTCAAATCTGCCTTGTAAACGTCCTTTACTACTGAAAAAATGTAGGATATCTAGACGAATACCACGCAAGGCAGCAGAATAATTACTCATTTGATGCTGACCAGCGTCATACCCGTTCTGCAGTAATGCTTCAGTCTGCCAAAGCGATGAGAATCGTTTCTTGATTCCGATTTCTGCCCAGGTACCTTGGGCGCTGCGATCCCTACTATGAGAAAAACCAGATTCAACATTGGCGTCATGTTGGTTTAATTTGACTACAGCATGCGTATTAGCACTGATTGGTTCCAGCCAATCCACTGCCAGTTCTGTATTCATCCGCAAATCTGCACCTCTGGAATCCAAGTTATTTAAGTCTTTCTCTCCCAGCCACCATGTTCTGATTTGTCGACCCGTACGGTTTACATAATCCCATTCGTGGCGCAATTTCGAACGAGAACGAATTATAGTTGATGCATTCAAATCATCTTCTCCATAGCGATTTACACTGAAATTTTGACCATTGAAATCCCATAACCAATCCAACCTGTATTTTATATCCTTGAACTTCGAATTGAGCCTTTTACCAAAATCATATTCCAAACGCTGAATGCCTTCGAATTGTGTAGTCGGTTTACGACTGCCGGTTAAAATTGTATATGCGATATAGGCACCATTGGGATCGGACACATATTCTTCAAATTGTGGGTCATAACGGTATGTACCCAGCCCAATACCTACCGAATCATAAACAGTTGCTCTGTTTTCGGTAAGTGTTTCTTCAAGCTTGATCTTTACATCCAGGCGTAATGGATGGTATGGCTTTCGAAAAAAGATCCGGGCCTGGGCTAGATCATAGTCCAGGTCTTTCTCTTCAAGCATTTGGGTTTTAATTCGCTTGCGATAGATGAGCGATTGATTCCAGCCTTTATGGGTTTGAAAGTGCAGATCGAACTCACCGAAATACCCCCTACTCGATAAAACGGGTGCCTCATCAGTATTCAAGTGATCTTCACGGCGACCGATAGTTACGATTGTCTGTAATTTTTCCCCACCATATTCAACACCGCTGGTGAAATGCTCGAATTGATTGGCTTTTTCAGATAACTCAAAAGAATAATTAATTACGGGGTGGATTCTGCCTGGCAGTAATCGCGCGGCAAAATCAATTTGATTAAAATGATCATTACCATATTGAACCTGATTAAAATTTCCTGTAATACTTGGTACCAACGCAGTTGTACCATGAAAATCCATCAATATTCGCTTTCGCAATGCAGAGCCAATTTCATATTGGGAAAAACTTCCATTGACTG
>CAJWGZ010000128.1 GCA_913041075.1 uncultured Fidelibacterota bacterium
GGAAGCTTTCAAAGTTCATATTCCGAAGGCTTGGTAAATAGAGAGGAAGAACCGTGGGGCAATGCGCCGCTGATGTGGCCTTCCATGGATTTTCACGCAGGTAATTCAAGGGCCCAGGCATTCTGGATGGGCGCGACGAATTTTACCGATGAGGATGGTACTACATTTCCACATAAAATCGCTCATATTGGTCCCCGCTCTGGTGGTGATGTACAGTTCTTTGCTGTAGAACAGTCGATTACTAGCAAATTTGATCCAGAGATCACTGTAGATGGTGCCAAATCGTTTGAAAAATATGTTTTTGTTAATACGATGGATCCTAGCATGGATCCGGATAGGATAATGACGGTTTCCAATAACAGTCGTATTGGTATTACTACTGTTGCGACTATGAATGCTTTCAGTCAGGAATATCATGACGATTATCATATAATCGAATACTCGTTTACTAATACAGGCAATGTTGACGGTGATGAAGATATTGAATTGAGTGCTGGTTTAACTGGTGTGTATTTCTTCTTTATTCATCGTTATATGGTTCACGATGCTTCATCATGGATCCGTGGCGGCGGCGCACCGTGGGGTAAATTCACCATGAATGACGCCGTAGGTGATGGCCATGAAGATTATGATGTAGATTTTCGCGCTCAGTATGCCTGGGCTGGTTTAAATCCAGATAATACAAGTTTTAGCTCAATTGGCGGCCCAATGATGTTTGGTCACTGGGCATCAGCAGGATGGGATACCACTGGTCGCCTAGCTGCCGGTCAGATGGTAGGTCGTGTAACTATTGAATCGCCAGATACGTATGGTAGTGGTGATTCAGGATCACAGCCATCAACAATGGGTGTTATGGGTAGTGATGACCCGAACCTAACCACTGATGAATACAATACAACCCTGATGCAAACTCAGTATGATACCTACATGGCATCGGGAAGGTTGTATCCTCATCACGCAGATGATATTGAGCCTAGTGGTAGTTTTGATACACCAACGAATGCGCCAAATATTTTTACTGGGGTATATGATGAAGGTGGCTGGTCGGTAATTGAAGGACATGGTCCTTATGATATACCATTCGGTGGGACGGTCGATATCGTCGTTGCTGATGGTGTTAATGGTCTTAGTATGAAAGCAAAATATGACATTGGTAAACTGTATAAGGCTACCGGTGCAACTCCAGATGAATCGGCAATGCTGGAATATAACGGTACCAGTATGACTAAGAACCAATGGGCATTAACAGCCAAGGATTCTTTGTTTAAGACTTTCGATCGCGCCTTGGCGAATTATGCTGCTGGTTATAGTATTCCCCAACCTCCGTATCCGCCGGAATCTTTTGCTGTTACATCAGGTACAGATAAGATCACTTTATCCTGGGTGGCTTCGAGTAGCGGTCCGTCCAGAACTGGCTGGCATGTGTACCGGGCTAAGGGAACCTACAATTTTCCATATGTAGGAGAAGCACTTGCAGACCATGGCGGATTAGGTCATGAACTTATTGCTGAGTTGTCTGGCAGCGCCACAAGTTATGAAGACGCAACAGCGGCCCGCGGTGAGAGTTATTATTATTTCATCCAGGCTGTTGGTGATGCCGCTGATAATAATGGTGGTGCGATGACGCCTGCTGGAGCATTGAAAAGTAACCAGCATTGGACTCAAACCTATCTACCGGCTAGTTTGAAAAGATCGCCTGGTGGGAGCTTGGCTGATGTTCGTGTAGTACCGAATCCATACCACGTAGGTGCAACAACAGATATACGCTTTTCAGATAGGGATAAACTAGCTTTTCTAGATGTACCTGGAAATTGTACCATTAAGATATATACCCAATTGGGTGAATTAGTTGATACAATTGAACATACAGATGGAAGTGGTGATGAATATTGGGATCAAACCACTTCCTCTAGGCAAGTAGTCGCCAGTGGTCTGTATATAGCACATATTACGGATAATGATGGTGGCGACACTGCAGAACGAAAATTTGTTATCATTCGTTAATCAAGGAGATTACAATCAAAAGGGATAGATTATGAAAAAACTACATACATTTAATATAATACCTGTACTTGTCCTGTCTTTTTTGTGCTCATTTACTTTTGCACAAGATGATGATGAGGATACTGCTACAGATAAATTAGCCCAGACTGGAATGAAGTTCCTGAGCTTCTCACCGGATGCGCGAGCAGCCGCACTTGGAGATGCTTTTACAGCAAAAACAGGGGGTGCATCATCCATGTTTTATAATCCTGCTGGAATGGCACGTTTGGAAGGTATGAACGTAGTCGTTGGGCAGACACAATGGATCGCTGATATCTCTTACTCCGCAGTGGGTTTTGCCTATGCTTCCAATGCAGGGGTTTTTGGTGTTTCAATGATGAATGTCAATTATGGTGATTTACAGGGAACCATACGTTCAACCAGTGATTCAGGGTATGAAGATACTGGAGTATTTAAGCCAACAGCATCGGTCTTTGGGTTAGGCTATGCATTTGCACCAACAGATCGGTTTAGCGTTGGTGGACAAATCAAGTTCGCCAATGAAGCACTAGGCACTGCTCATCTGGATGCTGACGGAGGTTCTGAGGTTTTGGACATGAGCACTACAGCGTTCGATTTTGGACTCATGTATCAAATGGATTGGAGAAATCTTATGATTGCCATGAGTGCCAGGAATTTTTCTGAAAGTCTGAAATATGCAGAAGAAGCCTTTGAGCTGCCATTAACTTTTAGAATGGGTGTTGCTGCTGACGTTATAGAGAACCTCTCTGTTTCGTTAGTTAATGAGCATCCTCGTGATTACTCTTCGACGACTCGTGTAGGTGTTGAATACAGTTTGATGAATATGCTGGCAATAAGAGCTGGTTTCGTCACACCAACTGATGAAGCTGGTATTAATTTCGGTGTCGGTTTTAACATGGCGGGTCTTAGCGTTGACGTAGCTTACACTGATTTTGGCGCCTTCGATAGTGTGATGCGCTTTGGAGTGCAGTATACGCTCTAATCAACTGCTAATTATATAGGATTATAAAATCCCCAATCCAATCGGGTTGGGGATTTTTTTATCCGTTTCTATTTAATAGCTTAAACCAAAGCCGTATTCAAATAGCGGATCGTAATCTACATCTCCGAAATTGATGGGAATTTGTTCCATGCTGCGCGGCCATGATACTGATAACCTCCCAGTAGGATTGTAATCACCAAAAATAACATCTGTAACGCCTTTACCTTCCGAGCCTGGTAACCAGGCTGCAATTAATCCAGACCATTTATCTAACTCATCTGTGATTATAAGTGGACGTCCTGACACAATGATTACTACGACCGGTACGCCTGCTTTTTTGATCCGGTCTATCGCTGCCAAGTCTTTCTTATCTAATACCAGAGATTCACGATCTCCTTCCATTTCTGCATAAGGCGTCTCCCCGATGACAACAATGCCAACATCGGCTCCTTTGGCCCCCGAACCATTCTTAGAAAATGTGACGTTTGTAACTGAACTCACTGCCACCTGAATAGCTTCATAAATTGTTGTACCTTTTGTAATTGGCCCACTCTCTCCTTGCCATGATATTGTCCAGCCACCACATTGATTACCCAGATCATCAGCGTTTTTTCCAGCCACATGAATGTGACCAAGATCTTTTGAAAGCGGTAAAACACCATCATTTTTTAATACCACCAAAGACTGTTTCACTGCCTCTCTTGCGATATTTCTGTGTTCTTTCGAGCCAACCTTTCTCAACAACGATTTATCGC
>CAJWGZ010000129.1 GCA_913041075.1 uncultured Fidelibacterota bacterium
ATAGGGGGCCATTCATTCTATCCCATATTGAATAAGGAACATACATGCTATCTAGAATAGTTGAATAAAATTTTTCAGCCACTCCACCATCATCATCATCAACAAGTAACACTGGTGTTTTACCTATGTTTATAGATACTTCAAAAGAATTCAAATGCTCACCATCCTGATGAATATCAATATTTAGTACTGCTATACCAACCGCTGCAGAATCGTCAATAGTAAGTGAGTATGCCTGAATTAAAATAATTGTGTCCTCATGCGCAACAATGAGACTTGTTTCAGAATTATCGATTATATTTAACCTAGAATCTGCACTATTTAAATAAATACTTACATTTTCAGATCCCATTACGGAATAATTATAAAAGCTAGCATCAATTTCAATTGTTTCACCGGGATCAAGTGAAGCGTCACCATTACCATTTAATAAATCACTAGCTGAAAATTGAATTAAATCTAATCGTACAGGTATTACGTTAAACTGGTCTTCAGTATATGTTACACCTTTATGCGCATTCACACGGCCAGAGCCTAAAAACAAATAATATTCTTGGTTTACATCATATATGTCATCTGCTGTTGCTGAAAGTCTTAAGGCCAATTCATAGGGGCTGAGTTCATTAAATTGTGATTTTATAAGGGCAGCGACACCAGCAGCTACGGGACCAGCCATTGATGTACCGGAAGCATTGGAATAGGTATTATCGGGAGTAGAAGATAATATACTAGACCCAGGTGATGAAATATCTACGGAAAGGTGGTAGGTTGAAAAACCAGATTTATAATCTCCAGTAGTAGTTGAAGCAACGCTAAAAACATTTCGATATGCAGATGGATAATGGAGTTCATTCTCATCACTATTTCCAGCACTAGCAAAAGATAAAGTACCCAGTTCATATGCATAAAGAAAAGCATCAAGAAAATAATTGCTATAACCTCCTCCTCCATAGCTGTTGTTTGTCACTGTTGCACCCATATCAGCGGCATAAATAATAGCCGCTGCTGCATCGCCGGAGAGCGCACCATTTTGATCATTTGAAAACTTAAGCGGTAAAATCTTACACTTCCAGCCAGGTGCTGCTACACCAATATCATTATCTGTAACAGCAGATGCACATCCAGCAACATGAGTTCCATGGTTCTGGCTCCCAATTACTGGATTGGGATCATTATCGTTTTCAGCAAAATCCCATCCATGAACATCATCCACATAGCCATTAAAATCATCATCCAGACCAGCTGTTCCATTATATTCAGCCCAATTTACAAAGATATTAGCAGCAAGATCCTCGTGGTCAAGGTCAATTGCGTCATCAACTATTGCAATTATCACATTTGTATCGCCCTGGGTAGTGTTCCATGCATAGTTTGCACCGATCACAGGCAAATGCCACTGGTTAGAATAATGAGGATCATTTGGTATGGTTGTTTCATAATACAGGTATCTCGGCTCGGCATAAAT
This sequence comes from uncultured Fidelibacterota bacterium, assembly GCA_913041075.1. Classification (GTDB taxonomy): domain Bacteria; phylum Fidelibacterota; class Marinisomatia; order Marinisomatales; family TCS55. The sequence continues at coordinate 1,466 of CAJWGZ010000129.1, forward strand.
AACATGCTGGAAACCCGTAAAATTATTTGCAAATATATCTGGTCTAGTATCATCAGAATATTTTACTCTGTAAATTCGATTTATATCTGGTAGACGCGGATTTAAATCCTTTTTATAGGGTACAACGGGACTTATATCAGTAATCGTGAATTTTAACAAGGCGGCATCAATTTCCGCTACACCAGTAGTAAACGAATGTGGCGAAATAATTTTTGTTTCTGAAGCCAGCTTAAGAATTATTTCATTGGGAACGTATTCCGCTTTATTTAGATCTTTGCTATAAAGGATTCCATTAATGATTAACACCATTGAAACAAAAAATAATTGCGACATTGTACTATTTTAATTCCCGTTCGTCTTTAGTTGGGCATGTGCTGCAGCCAACCGGGCAATTGGAACCCTGAATGGCGAGCAACTTACATAATCAAGTCCAATCCTATTAAAAAATTCAATGCTGTCCGGATCGCCCCCATGTTCACCGCAGATTCCAATTTTCAAATCTTTGCGAACACTGCGACCCCTTTCAACACCAATCTGTACCAACTGGCCTACACCTGTTTGATCCAGACTCTGAAACGGATCATGGTCTAAAATACCGCTCTCCAAATATCCTGGTAAAAATCCACCGATATCGTCACGGCTAAAGCCAAATGTTGTTTGCGTAAGATCATTGGTGCCAAAGCTGAAAAATTCCGCCTTCTCAGCAATCTCATCTGCAGTCAAGCATGCCCGAGGTAGTTCGATCATAGTGCCAACCAGATAGCTGAAACTTGTTCCGGTTTCAGATACAACCTCATCAGCTATACGACGGACAATTTTTTCCTGATGTTCATATTCTTTATATGTACCAACAAGTGGTATCATTACTTCCGGGGCTACGCTAATATCTGCGGCAGTTAACTCAGCTGCAGCTTCAAATATTGCACGCGATTGCATTTCGGTGATCTCCGGGTAAGCGATTCCAAGACGACAGCCCCGATGTCCAAGCATAGGATTTAGTTCTTCAAGCCCCTTGATCCGATTAACTAATTTTTCATTACTAATATTTAATTCAGCTGCCAGTTCATTTTTCTGATCATCTGTAAGGGTCATGAATTCATGCAGTGGCGGATCAAGTAATCTAATTGTGACAGGATGAGGTGACATCGCTGAAAGTATTCCCTTGAAATCATCCCGTTGAAAAGGTAATAACTTCATAATAGCCTCGCGGCGTTTTTCTGTTTCTTCAGCGATGATCATTTCCCTGATGGCCAGAATTCTTTCTGGATCAAAAAACATATGTTCTGTTCGACAAAGTCCAATCCCCTTTGCACCAAAATCGCGGGCCTGTAATGCATCTTCTGGTCGTTCCGCGTTGGCACGGATACCAAGTTTTCTTATTTGATCAGTCATTTCCATCAGCTTTCCGTAATGTTCGTTAACACTTAAATCGGGATCTATCAGATTTAACTGTCCCTTATAAACCATACCGGCTGACCCATTCAGGGTAAGCCAATCACCTTCTTCTAGCACTTGGTCATCAACTGTCAGTATTTTATCAGATATTTTTATTTGTAAGGCGGAACAACCAACAATACAGCATTTTCCCCACCCTCGCGCAACAAGAGCAGCGTGTGAAGTCATGCCGCCTTTTGCCGTGAGGATTGCCTTGGCGGCATGCATTCCGTGTACATCCTCGGGAGAAGTTTCATTGCGCACCAGTACAACATCATGACCATTTTTTGCCCATTCTTCTGCTGCATCTGCTGTAAAAACAATCTGTCCAACTGCGCCGCCGGGACCGGCTGGTAATCCTTTAGCCAGTAAGGTTGCTTCTTTTTCCGATGCCGGATCAACCATAGAATGCATGATCTCATCCAGTTGATCTGGGGTAACCCGCGATACGGCCTCTTCTTCAGTAATTAAACCAGAAGATTGCATTTCGCAAGCCATACGGATCGCGGCAGCGCCATTTCGTTTGCCGACCCGCGTCTGAAGCATCCATAGTTTTCCATCCTGGATTGTAAATTCGATGTCCTGCATATCACAGTAATGATTTTCAAGTTTGGTTCGTATAGCATCTAATTGGTTATATACATCAGGCATTAATTCATCCAAGGCAGGCATTTTGTCTGCATCTTTCGCTTTTGTATTACTATTTAGGGGATAAGGTGTGCGAATGCCGGCAACCACATCCTCCCCTTGAGCATTAATAAGCCATTCACCGTAAAATACATTTTCACCGGTAGCAGGATTACGTGTAAAAGCTACACCAGTAGCAGAATTATCGCCCATATTCC
>CAJWGZ010000130.1 GCA_913041075.1 uncultured Fidelibacterota bacterium
ATGGGCGATTCAATAATTTCACCTTTACCACCAGTCATTGATTTTTTAGGCTTGGCCATAAGGCCTCTCATACCTGCTAATTGTTTTATTTGATCCTGGCTACCACGAGCACCAGAATCGGCCATCATATATACCGGATTGAAACCTTGCCCGTCATTCTTTAATCCGTCCATCATAGTAGCCGCTACTTGATTAGTTGCATGCGTCCAAACATCGATCACTTTGTTATAGCGTTCGCCATCAGTAAGAATATGGCGATTATATTTGTCAGTAATACTATCTACCTTGCTTTGAGCTGATTGTATAATATCATCTTTTTGATCAGGTATCATAACATCACTTATTGATATTGAGCATCCACCTTGAGTAGCGGAAGCAAAGCCAAGATCCTTAAGATTATCGAGGAACTCAACAGTTTCATAATTTCCTGCAACTAAATATGCCTGATTAATAATTTTTACTAGATCATTTTTTGAAATTGTTAAATCTGCATATTCAAGTTCTTTTGGTAATATGGAATTAAATATTGCCCTACCAACAGTTGTTTCTTTATGCCATTTTCCATCATGACGAAGATTAATTATGGCATGCATATCGACCATTTTATTCTCAAAAGCAATTAGAACTTCATCAATAGACCCAAATGACTTTCCTTCACCTAAAGTTCCAGTCTTGGGACGTGTTAGATAATAACAACCCAGCACCATATCTTGCGAAGGAACAGAGATTGGTTTTCCATTTGCTGGATGAAGCACATTATGACTTGAGAGCATTAGTACCCGTGCTTCCATCTGCGCTTGGACACTTAGTGGCACATGTACGGCCATTTGATCGCCATCAAAATCAGCATTAAATGCCGCACAGACAAGTGGATGCAATTTGATTGCTTTACCATCTACTAATATTGGCTGGAAAGCTTGTATTCCTAGACGATGGAGCGTTGGCGCTCTGTTAAGTAAAACCGGATGATCATGCACAACATATTCCAATACCTTATAAACTACTGGATCCTGGTTTTCGATCATTAATTTGGCACTTCGCGGAGTTTCAGTATAACCTCTTGCGATTAATTCATAGATCATATGCGGCTTGAATAGTTCAAGTGCCATATTCTTTGGTAAACCGCATTCACTCATACGTAATTCTGGCCCTACCACGATTACGGATCGACCAGAATAATCAACACGTTTCCCTAGAAGATTCTGACGGAATCGACCAGTTTTACCCCGCAACATATCAGAAATTGATTTTAATGGACGCCTAGTACCACTTCTAATCGCAGTTTTGCGACGATTATTATCAAATAATGCATCGACTGCTTCTTGCAACATACGCTTTTCGTTGCGGAGTATTACGTCGGGTGCACCAATTTCAATTAATTGTTTTAATCGATTGTTCCTGATGATGATCCGGCGATATAAATCGTTCAGATCACTAGCCGCAAATCTTCCGCCTTCAAGGGGAACTAACGGACGTAATTCTGGCGGAATGACAGGTAATACAGAAATAACCATCCATTCTGGTTGGTTGATCCTTTTTTTGGAAAGCGTTGGTAAAAATGTTTTTACGATTTTGAGACGGTTTAACGCTTCATTTCGCTTCTGTTTTGATTTTGATGTTTCAATGATCACTTCAAGTGATTTTTTTAACTCAAATAAATTTATACGCGATAACATTTCTTTGATTGCTTCGCCACCCATGGTTGCATAAAAGTAGTCATCATTATCCCGCTCTTCTTCACTTACTGCATAAAATCCAAATTCGCGTTCCAGTTCAAAATATTCATCTTCATCTAATAATTCCATTACTTCACGGCCGCTTTTCCCAGGCTCAATTACGACAAACGTCTCATAATAAATGATTCGTTCCAGTTGCTTAGTTTTCAATCCTGTTAAATAGGCTAGTTTGCTTGGTATTGATCTCAAATACCATATGTGTATAATTGGAACAGCCAGAGTTATGTGACCCATTCTTTCTCTGCGAACCTTTTTTCGGGTAACTTCCACGCCACAACGATCGCAAATAATTCCACGATAACGAATGCCCTTGTATTTACCGCAATGACATTCATAATCCTTAACAGGACCGAAAATCTTTTCACAGAATAATCCATCTTTTTCAGGCTTATAAGAACGATAATTTATGGTTTCTGGCTTCAAGATCTCACCATATGACCTTGCTAAAATCATCTCAGGTGAAGCAAGTCCAATAGTTATTGATTCATATTTTTTAGATAATTCGATCTTTGCAGATTGTATGTAAGTCAAGAGATCACCTTTTTCTTTAGTTTAATTCAACATCTATACCTAAGCCTTGCAGCTCTTTAATTAGAACATTGAAGGACTCAGGATAACCATAGTCCGGTAAATTTTCACCGCGGACGATTGCATTATATACTTTTGACCTTCCTTCAACGTCATCAGATTTAACGGTCAAAATTTCTTGAAGTGTGTGCGCTGCACCATAAGCTTCCAAAGCCCAACATTCCATTTCACCAAATCGTTGACCGCCAAATTGTGCTTTACCACCTAGTGGCTGCTGGGTAATAAGGGAATAGGGGCCCGTTGACCTTGCGTGCATTTTATCATCAACCATATGGGCCAGTTTCATCATATAGATTACTCCTACAGTCACAGTATTATCAAAATATTCGCCAGTAATACCATCAATTAACTTTACCTTACCATTGACAGGTAGCCCTGCTTTTTTCATCTCCGTCTCAACAAGTTCAGGACTTGCTCCATCGAACGCCGGCGTTTTATACCTTAATCCAAGTATTTCACCCGCCCAACCAAGCATTGTTTCATATAATTGCCCTAAATTCATACGCGAGGGAACGCCAAGAGGATTCAAAATAATATCGACTGGTGTTCCATCTTCTGTAAAAGGCATATCTTCTTGCGGAACGATTGTAGCAACTATTCCTTTGTTTCCATGGCGTCCAGCCATTTTATCTCCAACTTTTACCCTTCTTTTATTTGCTACATAAACTTTTGCTAGCCTAAGAATGCCAGGCTGTAGTTCGTCTCCGATTCGTAATTTAAATACTTCTCTTTCCAAATTATCTTCAGCTTCAGACCATTCTCTTCGATAAGTACGCCACACAGTCTTAATATCTTTCCAGGCTGATTTATTTTCAATCCATGGGCTATCCTGTGCAAACCTTTCCAGATCAAATGTCTTTAGTCTTTTTTCTGTTAACTTTGTTGATTTTTTTATCAAAGTACGACCATTTGAAATATCCCTAATACCGCTGGAGATCTGATTTTTTAGTAAATCCATTAATTTCTTGTCACGCGATTCTTTTAAATGTGCTTTAGTTGATCTTGCTTCTAACTGTAAATGTTGAATTGCTTTTTTTAATTCAATTCTTGACATACGAGCCCTTTTTTGAAAAAGCTTCGTATTAATAACAACACCTTGTACACCTGGATCGGCTCGGCGAGATGAATCTTTAACTTCTCCAGCCTTTTCACCAAAGATAGCTTTGAGCAACTTTTCTTCTGGAGTGGGATCAGTTTCACCTTTTGGAGATACCTTACCAATGAGGATGTCACCTTCTAGTACTTTAGCTCCTATCCTAACAATACCATTCTCATCTAATTCTCTTGTCGCATCTTCACTTACATTTGGTATTTCTGCTGTCAATTCTTCTTCTCCACGTTTTGTATCTCGCACCTCAAGATCTATTTCATTAATGTGCAGACT
>CAJWGZ010000131.1 GCA_913041075.1 uncultured Fidelibacterota bacterium
AGCTCGCCCATACCGGCAATAATTGTCTGTCCTGTATCTGGATTTGTAGATATTTTAAAAGTAGGGTCTTCCTCGCTAAGTTTAACTAATGATTTTGATAAATTATCCTGTTCCGCTTTACTAACCGGTTCAACCGATACTTCAACAACTGGTTCTGGGAAATCCATAGCTTCAAGCAATATCCCATTTTTTTCATCACAAATCGTATGCCCTGTATTAGTCTTTTTCAATCCTACTACCGCTACAATTTCACCTGCGCGAACCATGTCTCTTTCTTCGCGTTTATTAGCATGCATTTGCAGGATTCTACTAACTCTTTCCCGTCGATCAATATTTGGATTATAGACATATGATCCTTTTTCAAGCTTTCCTGAATAAACCCGCATGTAGGTCAACCGCCCGACATATGGGTCAGTCATAATTTTGAATGCTAAAGCACTAAAAGGAGAATCATCATCTGGCTTCCGCAGGATTTCTATATCATTGTCTTTTGGATCATAACCCAATATCTCACCAATATCAATTGGAGAAGGCAAAAAATCTACGACTGCATCAAGAAGTCGCTGCACACCCTTATTCTTGAACGCAGATCCACAAAGAGTTGGAATAAAAGTATTGTCAAGACATCCTTTTCTTATTGCCTTTTTAATTTCATCAACAGATATATCTTCTTCATTCAGATATTTTTCTAATAAATGTTCATCATAAGCAGCAGTTTCTTCAATTAAATGATGCCGCCATTTATTTGCTTCTTCAGTCATATCATGAGGAATATCCGAATATTCAAATCTCGCTCCTAAAGTAGATTCATTATATAATATGGCTTTCATTTCTAGTATGTCGATAATCCCCGTAAATAGTTCACCCGATCCTATAGGTATTACTATTGGCAAAGGATTAGCGCCCAATCTTTCCTTCATCATTTCCAAGACATGAAAATAATCACCACCAACTCGATCCATCTTATTAACAAATGCCATTCGCGGGACATTATATTTGTCAGCTTGTCGCCATACAGTCTCACTTTGCGGCTCGACACCTCCCACTGCACAAAAAACGGCCACAGATCCATCTAATACACGCAGTGACCGCTCCACTTCGACTGTAAAGTCAACATGGCCTGGGGTGTCAATTATATTAATTCGATGATCATTCCAAATAGTAGTTGTAGCTGCAGAGGTAATCGTAATACCGCGCTCCTTCTCTTGTTCCATCCAGTCCATAGTAGCACCACCTTCATGAACCTCACCTATCCTATGTGTACGACCAGTATAAAAAAGTATTCTTTCTGTAAGTGTGGTTTTTCCGGCATCAATGTGCGCCATTATACCTATGTTCCTTACAGTTCCTAGAGAATTATTAGTCACTTATTTAACCTTCTTTATCGTCGAAAATGAGCAAATGCCTTGTTTGCTTCTGCCATTCTGTGAGTATCTTCTTTTTTCTTAATTGCACCACCTTCATTATTTGCTGCAGCAATTAACTCCGTGGCAAGTCTTTCGGCCATCGGCTTACCACCACGGCCACTGGCAGAATTAATTATCCAGTGGGATGCAAGAAAGAATTTGCGACTCCTTGGTACTTCGATAGGGACCTGGTAAGTTGCACCGCCGATTCTCCGTGATTTTACTTCTACCATTGGAGATGTATTCTCTATAGCCTTTTCAAAAATCTTTACACCGTCAGACTTTGTTTTTTGCTTAATCTTATCTAATGCATTATAAAATATTTTTTCAGCAACTCCCTTTTTACCACCTTTCATTAAAAAATTAATGAATTTCGAAATTGCAAGATCATTATAAACCGGGTCCGGTAAAATTTTTCTACGCTCTGGTCGTCGTCGTCGCATAATTACCTGCTATTTCGGTTTTTTTGTGCCATAACGTGAACGACTAGTAGTCCTATCAGAAACGCCTGATGTATCAAGTGTACCTCGAATAATGTGGTACCTTACACCTGGCAAATCTTTCACACGACCGCCCTCCAATAACACAATAGAATGTTCCTGGAGGTTATGACCTTCACCTGGAATATAAGCAGTAACTTCCATTCCATTTGTCAATCGCACACGAGTTACTTTACGTAAAGCCGAGTTAGGCTTTTTTGGCGTCGTTGTGTATACACGTGTACAAACGCCCCTTTTCTGGGGGTTCCCCTTCAAGGCTGGCGTAGCGGTTTTTTTGGTTATCCGCCTCCTGCCTTTACGAACTAATTGGTTTATCGTCGGCATAACACTTACTCAAAAGCCAAGAAAATTATCATTATTTTTCGTACACAGCAATTTATATTATTCATATTTACAGAGCAGTCAGCTTACAGCTTTTTGAATCGATTCAGCATCATCCTGCTCTTCACTGGCATTACCAACAACTATATCTCGATATTCATGTAAACCAGTCCCTGCAGGGATTAAACGGCCTACGGCAACATTTTCTTTGAGTCCACGCAGATAATCGGTCTGGCCAGCCGTCGCAGCATTGGTCAACACACGGGTAGTTTCTTGAAAGGAAGCTGCTGAAATGAAACTTTCGGTATTCAGCGATGCGCGGGTGATACCCATTAGAAGCGGCTCAAAAGTCGCAGGTTTAGTTTTGCTATATTTAGCCGGATTCTTTCCACTTTCTTTCAATTCTTTATTCAACTCCATAAACTCTTTCTTATCTACCAACATATCTTTTTCAAACTCCGTATCACCGGGATCTGTAATTTTTACCATCGATAGTAAGTTATTATTAGTTGCATAGAATTCACTTCGGTTTATACGGTCTTGTGGTAGATAATCTGTATCTCCGGATTCAACAACGCTAATCTTTTGCATCATCTGTCGTACAATGACTTCAATGTGTTTGTCATTAATTTTTACTCCTTGAAGCCTATAAACCTCTTGGATCTCGTTCACCAAATATTCGCGCGCTTTTCCAGCTCCTAGAATCTTTAGTATATCCATAGGAGAGGTAGAACCTTCGCAAAGCTGCGCTCCCGCTAAAATACGATCGTGCTCATGGACAATTACATGTTTTCCGTAAGGTATTCTATACTTTTTAGACTCACCGTCATCGGCTTCGACAACCATGGTTCTAACGCCCCTTTTTGTATCACCAAACTTTACGATACCATCGATTTCGCTCACTACAGAAGGATTTTTTGGATTCCGTGCCTCAAATAATTCCGCAACCCTTGGTAAACCACCTGTAATATCACGAGTTTTACCTATGTCGCGTGGAATCTTGACTAGTGTTTGGCCGCGGGATACATTTTGCCCTTTACTCACAACCAATGTTGCAGTTACAGGCAAGATTGTACCACCAGCAAGAATATCGCCTTTAGTATCGATAATTTCAACGCGGGGACTTAGACTCCGGTCTTTAGCTTCAATAATAACCATCCGTTTTTTTCCGCCCTCGACTGCTTCAACCTGATAGGTGTCACCTTCAATAAAATCTTTGGTCGATATAATACCGCTCTGTCTAGCCAGGATTACATCTGTATAAGGATCCCATTGAAATAACACTTT
>CAJWGZ010000132.1 GCA_913041075.1 uncultured Fidelibacterota bacterium
CCCCTATGGGATACGAATTCAGGGCAGAGTGGCATCGGAATTTTTGGTCTTATGGATCAAGGGTCAAATAATGGACGGGGACTAATCCCAGCTCCACCCGATGCATGGAGTCGGAAATTTGCAGGCTGGGAATTACCATTGATAGCTATGCCATCTAAAATGATCAATTTGCCGAGTAGATCAGAGGATAACTTGGTGCAAATCCCAATCAATGAAACTGAATATTTTCTAATTGAGAATAGAACGAACTGGTATCGGGGAAATATGTACATTGATTCGACCCGCTATCTTATCTATGAGAATACTGAGCGATACCCGCCTTTTGTTGAAGTTCTTTTTGATTCAGTTGCGGTTGAAAAGGATGAGAATGGGGTAGTTACTGCAATCCCGGATTATGACCTGGGATTACCGGCATCCGGTCTGTTGATCTGGCATATAGATGAAAATAAAATTTTTAGTGGACTCGATAATTACCTTGTAAATGGTGATCGTGCAAATAGAGGAGTGGATTTGGAAGAAGCGGATGGATCCCAGGATATTGGTTTTCCCTCAATTTTTCTTTTTTCTGATCCATCAGCGGGATATTTCGGTGATTTATGGTTCAAAGGGAATCCAGAATATGAACGTGCTAATCCAAGCATGGAGGGGCTTGCGCCTGAATTTGGTACGTTCACTTATCCAAGTACCGTATCCAATGAAGGCGCATCAACGTTTATCACTATTGGCGATATTAGCGTCCAAGCAGATACGATGAGCTTCACCGTATCCAGTTCATTACTGGCGGATGGTTTTCCAGATACTTCCCTTCACATTGGGTTAGTCTATGATTTCGATAATGATGGTGTTCAGGAAATAGCAGGAGGCCAGGATTCTATATGGGTAGCCCAGGAAAGTGACATAACTATAAGAAATGATTTTTACCAACCTGTTGGCGCAGTATACGATTGGTCGGTTGTATTTATCGACCAAGTTTTGCACTTGGCTATTAATGAAGTCTCTGATGGATCTAACACCAAAATATTGTTTTTTCAATGGCAAGCAGATGAGCAAACATTTCAATGGGTACAGGATACCACAATTGCATCCAATAATGTCCTGGTTATGAGTAATACAACAGGTTCGCCGGTTTTCATTACTGATACTATTTATCAAGTACAAACGGTGGTTATAAATGATGATGGAACGGTTGATTCACTTAATAGTAGACCTTGGGCATCTGCAGCTGATCTAAATCTCGATGGTGAAGCTGAATATTTGTATATAGACTACCAATTAGTAGACACACCAAACTTTTATGGAACATTAGAGGCAAAACACATGAATGGAGTCACTGTATCCGGTTTTCCTCTATATAATTATCCTCGTGTTCAAAAATCGTTAATAAAAAATTTATATGGCGATGATCATCCCGAAATTGTAGTTCGGAATGATAATGGGGAAATAATAGTCATTAATTGGCAGGGACAGGTTGAATATCGTTTAACGGATTATGGTGATCTTATATGCTTAAGTGATTATGGTGGTCGGAATGCCATTGTCACAGCATCGGCTATTTGGTTTTTTGATGAAGTCAGCGAAAATCATGGCAATGAATGGACGTCAACCCACCATGACTTTGGCAACACGCGAACACTTCAATTGAATATTCCTAAGCGCATTTCTGACTCTGTATTGATCGATAAAGATAAGACGTATGCTTATCCTAACCCGGTCTATGATGATTATGTTTATTTCCGTGTTGCTGTAGAATCAGCTGAGCGGATTGAAATTATGATCTATGATTTAGCAGGATATTTTATCAGACAGATCAATTTTGAGGGACCTTCAAAAGGTGCAATTGAGGAAGAAAGTTGGCGTGTGAGAGATATTGAATCAGGCGTTTATTTTGCGAATGTAACCGCTTGGAGTGGCGATCAATCTGAAACAAAAGTTTTGAAAGTCGCAGTTATACACTAATGGTTATTTTACGTGTAATACCGCTCTATCTACTGTTCTCAGGTCTATTGATTAGTCAGGATTATTATAATCACCCAGAAATAGACTGGAAGACATTCGAAACTGATCATTTTCAAATCCATTTTTATGAGGGTAGCGAAGGCACTGCCAGAGAGGGTGCATTTGTTGCTGAAAAAATCTATCCATTTGTTACCCAACTTTATGAATACGAGCCAGCGGAGAAAACAGATATTGTTTTTCTTGATACGGACGACATATCTAACGGGGCGGCTTACTACTACGATAATAAAATACTTATTTGGGCAACTCCTATGGATTTTGAGTTACGGGGCAGCCATCGCTGGTTACAAAATGTCATCACCCATGAATACACCCATATCGTTTCTATGCAAAGATCAATGAAAGCAGGATTGCGTTTTCCTGGAGCCTACCTGCAGTGGATCGGATACGAAGATGAAAAACGGAAGGATGTGTTATATGGTTATCCCAATACGATGGTGAGCTATGCTATCCCTGGGACTAGTGTTCCGCCGTGGTTGGCCGAAGGTACTGCTCAATACATGTATGAGGGAGCTGACTGGGATAATTGGGATACACATCGAGATATGATCCTGCGGGATAGAGTAATGAATAATAACTTATTAACTCTTACCGAAATGAACACGTTTGGGAAGAGTGGAATTGGTAATGAGTCCACCTATAACGCCGGATATAAATTTTGCCGTTTTATTGCGCTATCCTATGGGGCTGATAAATTAAAAGAAATCGTATTGGCACTTTCATCACCACTGCAGTTCTCGGTAAGTAGTGCTATTGAAAAATCAATCGGGATCTCTGGGAATGAATTATATGATCTTTACAAGAAAAGCCTGGAAAACGGGTATGATCTTTTAACACAATCCATGCGGTCTACTGAAGTGCAGGGCAGGATAATTGCAGGAAAGGGAACGGCTAATCTTCATCCCGTATGGTCACCGAATGGAAAACATATTGCCTATCTTTCAAATGAGGAAAATGATTTTTTTGGGCAGACGGATCTTTTTATATATGATCTGGAAGCCAATAGTGCTGAGAATATCCAATCTGGTATTGTTTCGGCCCCAACATGGAATAATAATGGATCAACCATATATTATGCGAAAAAAGCAAAATATCCTAATAAGCAAGGGTCTAAATACTTTGACTTATACGAATATGACTTAAATACAGAGCAAGAAACGCGTTTGACAAAAGATGCTCGATCTTTTTCTCCATATTTCATCCCCATGGATAGTACTCTCATATATCTGGCAACGCATGATGGAGGGCAGAATATTTATCGTATCGATCTCAAATCCCGTAAAACACAACGACTTACAAATTTTGAAGATCGCAGGATGCTTAGCAGTTTGGCCTACGATGAGGAAAAGAATAGAATATTATTTGATGTTACTAGAAATCACTTTCGTGATATTGCATATCTGTCGCTAGCTGATTCGACGCTTGGTCTTGTTTTTGCGAATCGGGAATGGGATGAAAGGGATATCAATATCTCAGCAGGACAGCTTATTTAT
>CAJWGZ010000133.1 GCA_913041075.1 uncultured Fidelibacterota bacterium
GCTGGCGATATTGATGGTGATGGAAATGATGAAGCGTACTTTTCAAGTTATGGTAATTGGGGGGTCGGCACTGGAGATGTCTATGTCGTAGACTATGATGAAGGCGATGATGTACTTGCCATTAACCCAAATCATGTTCGTAAAATAGGAAATGCTGGCACCTTTCATGGTGCTGTTGGACACGGTCCTTATGATGGTAGCGATAGAAAGTCTTTCTTTGTTGGCCGTGGAAGACCCAATGTCTCTGCTTTAGAGTACATTGGCCCTGATCCACGATCCGCTGGAAGCTATATGGAAAAGGTTATCTATTGGGGTGAGTTGGATGTGACCCAGAATACAACCACAATAGATTCAAATGGTACTACCACTGTATCTAAATCTCAAACTTGGGGCTTTGCTTCCAAGATTACTTCAGACTGGAATGGAGTATCTCTTGATTTTGATATGGATAACAAAAAAGAACTCCTGGTTTCATTTCAGAATAATCGGGACAGCCTGACACATACAACGAATACATGGGACGCTACAGGGGACACTTTTGTTGTGACTACTGAAAGGGTTGCTAATCCAAAGGCATGGACATTTGTATTATTGGAAAATCAGATTGCTGAAGTAGTTGGCGTTGATCCAATGGCGTTCATTGTTCCAGAAGACTATCGTTTGGAACAGAACTACCCAAATCCGTTTAATCCAAATACTACTATCCAGTATACTATCCCAATCAACCGTAAGGTTTCGGTGAAGGTGTATAACATAACTGGTCAGTTGGTAAAAACCTTGGTTAACAACGAATTGGTTAATGCTGGAACCCATAAGGTAATATGGAATGGGCAGAATGAATTTGGCCGAACAGTTTCCACAGGTATGTATCTTTACAGCCTGGAATGGGCTGGAATGAAAAAGGTCAAAAGAATGACCCTGGTCAAATAAGCCAGAGAATCCATTCTTTAACAAGTATATAAAAGGGGAGCGCTGTATAGCGCTCCCCTTTTAGTTTCTGATACTATGAGAACTCTTTTTATTACGATAAACATCTTGGGCGTTTTATTTGCTGCCAACGGAAAAATAACCGGTATTATAGTTAATAAAGAAACCGGTGAACCGCTGCCGGGTGTAAATGTGGTTGTTGAAGAAATTTCTTTGGGTGCTGCAACGGATGTAAATGGAAATTATTTCATTATTAACGTTCCGCCTGGCGATTATACCCTGCAAGTATCCTATATAGGGTATGCTACCCAAAAGGTTCAAAATCTGCGGGTTAATATTGATCAGACTACTTTTCAGAATATTGCTATGACAGCAGAGGTCTTAGAAGGCGAAGAAGTCATTGTGATGGCAGACAGGCCCATGGTCCAGAAAGATCTTACATCCTCACAAAAGATCACCACCGGTGCAGAGATGAAGGAAATGCCCGTGGAATCATTTCTGGGTGTGCTAACTACTCAGGCGGGGGTAAATCAAGGGGCTGATGGAGCGCTGCACATTCGCGGAGGTCGTTCAAATGAGATCGGCTATTATATTGATGGTGTAGCAGTAAGCAATCCATTTTTTACCAATTCACTTGCGATTAATATTTCCAACAAAGCACTGGAAGAAATGAAAGTAGTTAGTGGTGCGTTCAACGCTGAATATGGTAACGCCATGAGTGGCATTGTAAACCTGCAGATAAAAGAAGGCGGGAAAAATTATGAAGGCAGTATATCGGCGTATACGGGTGATTATTTTTCCAATGATACGGAACTTTACACCAATATTGATGATGTGAACCCCTTGGCAAATACAATCCTGGAAGGTTCTGTATCAGGCCCTGTACCCTTAATAGGCAACAATGGCCGCATTACATTTAATGTAAGCGGACGATGGAGCGATAATGAAGGTTATCTTTATGGGGTACGAGAGCACAACCCCGATGATTATGCATATTTTCCTCCTTCAGGTGATTGGTATGTGGAAATGAGTGGTGACGGAAAATTTGTACCAATGAATCCCAGTGATAATTTTAATGGTTTAGGGAAATTGACCTTTCGTATTACTCCAAAGCTAAAATTATCCGGCCAATTATTGTACGCTGAAAGCAATTGGAAATCGTATGTACATAGTTACAAGTATAATCCTGATGGAACATATAATTATGCGAATCAAAATTCCAATTATTCGGTCAAGCTTAATCATGCTATCGGTCTTAGGAGCTATTATGAGGCCAATGTTTTCTATAGCACAACGGATTATAGTCAATTCTTATTTGAGGATCCATTGGATCCAAATTATGTACGTACAGACTGGATAAACACGGAACCAAGTTCAGCTACTTTTGCTTTTGGCGGCACACAAATGGGCCATAGTTATCGTAAATCAAATTCTGTAGGCGGGAAATTTGATTTTACCAGCCAAATAACATCAAGGCATGAGATTAAAGTCGGTACCAGTGTACGGATTGATGATTTAAATGAAGAAAACATTACAGTATTATATAATGACCAATACCGCACACCAACTGTTCTGCCCGCTAATGAATCACCGTACCACAATCTATACGATAATGAGGCCACGTTTTTATCCGGGTATATCCAGGATAAGATCGAGTATGCTAATATGATTATGAATGTGGGATTGCGTTATGACTATTTTGATCCAAAATCAGACTATGTAGAAGATCTTCTGGATCCAGAAGGTAGTAAAACTACAGCAGATCCCAAGCATATGGTATCACCACGACTGGGGATATCATTTCCAATTACGGATGCGGGAATTTTACATTTTTCTTATGGCCATTTTTTCCAGATGCCTACCCTGCGCAGGTTATATAAAACGAGTACATTTGGTGCGGGACTTGCCCCAAGTATCGGTTACGCTGATCTCAAGCCGGAGAAAACGGTAAATTACGAATTTGGATTACAGCAGCAGCTAACCAGTATCCTGGCGATTAACATGAGTATCTTTTACAAGGATATCCGCGATCTGCTGGCCTTACAATCGATCCATTATGAATCGGCAAAATATGGTCCGTCTGACTATGCCATATATCTCAATAAGGATTATGGCTCGGTGAAAGGAATCACCTTTAGCCTGACCAAACGGCACGATCCGGTAACACGATTGTCAGCTTGGGCTGATTATACATACCAGGTCGCCAAAGGCAACAGTGTGCGATCCGGTTCTTTTTTCTTCAATTCACTTACAGGTGAAGAGGAAGAAAAGCGTATTGCACCACTTAGCTGGGACCAGCGGCAAATTATGAGCGCCACTTTGATGTTTGGCGATCCACGGAAATGGTCGGTCAGCTTCATTGGTAAATTAAGCAGTGGCTGGCCTTATACACCGGATATACCCAATGCAAATTATGTGCCGGAACCAAACAGTGATAATAAGCCTTGGCAACGAAATGTAAATATGCGTATCCAGAAAACGTTCAATTTACAGAATTTCCGCCTGGTGGCATTTGCCAAAATTTATAACCTGTTTGATACCCGTAATGAAAGATATGTGT
>CAJWGZ010000134.1 GCA_913041075.1 uncultured Fidelibacterota bacterium
CAAGCATAACAGTGATAATACTGAGTACTATTGAGATGATTAGAACAACATCAAATAGCTTTCCCGCTTTGGTGTCCGTTCCAAAGATTATTATCTTTATCTTTTCTCTAAACGTGCTCATACCAGTTCTAATTTACCGATTGGTCATTTATTCCCATTAGTTCTGATCAGAATATGTTTGGTGATCACTTTTCGATTTTTATGATCCTCATCTTCATTATCAAAATGCAGTTTGATCTTGCCCCCATCCTTTGACCTCCACCGCATTGTTTCTCCTTCCATTTTGAATTCATCGGCATCCACCTCTTTACCATTGACCATAACAGTCATGACCGTATCCCCGTTTATTATATTTTTCTCCACTTCAATATCCATAGCCAAATCTTCATCGCCAAATAACATTACATTATGATCGTTATAATCGTTGCTTGTGAAACGAAATACACCTATAGCAAGCACGAGTAATAATAGGTATTTCCAGAGTAATTCAAGTTTTTCTTTTGTTTTCATGGCTGCTTCCTAATAATACCAATTTTACACTTATCAATTCTAATTATCTATAAACAAAAATTTGCCCTGAGCAGAAAAATAATAACACCTCAGGTAGAATTTAATTCCTTGAAAAACGATTTCGGTTACTGGATGTACTTTTCCAAACCATAATTGGACAGTAATTTGAGCGCCTCAAATATGGCCGCACTGATAAAATATTCTTGAAATAATGAAATCCCGAATCCAGTGGCTAGGTGTTTTAGTAACCTTAACGTGGTCTTTTGCATCTAATCCAGATTATGTAACCACAGCCGGTGTAGTAAATATCGAACCAGTAATTGATGGTCGCGTTATTAATGATCCAGCCTGGGAATCGTTGCCAGGAATTAACACATTCACCCAGAAATCACCGGACGAAGGAGAGGCAGTAACGGAAAGAACTGTAGTAAAGGTGATGTATTCTACAAATAAATTATACATTGCAGCAGTATGCTATGATGCCAATCCGGAAAAAATTGTTATCACTGATACACGCCGTGACGCTCCCTTAAATAATACAGATAGTTTCATGTTTATATTGGACACTTTTCAAGATCAGCAGAATGGCTATGTTTTCGGAACCAATGCTGGCGGGATAGAATATGATGCCCAAGTCAGTAAAGGTGGTGAAGGTATGTCAATAAGCATCAGGCGTCAATCGGTAGGAACAGGTGATGCATTTAATATTAATTGGGATGCTCAATGGGAAGTCAAGACCAATATAGGGGATTATGGCTGGAGTGCAGAATTTGCAATACCATTTAAAACGTTGCGCTATGCGACAGGGAATGAACAAGATTGGGGTATCAATTTTCAGCGGGTTATTGCACACAAGCAAGAGCAGGTGTTCTGGGCACCAATCCCAAGACAGTACAGTCTTAACCGTCTTATGAATGCGGGCACTATTACAGGCATTAAGGTCCCCAACGCCCGCACATTAAAAATTATGCCTTACGGTCTGGGATCAAAAAACGATGTGGTTTCAGAAACAAAATCTTCTTCTACCGCAAGTGATTTTGGATTAGATGTAAAGTTCGGCGTTACATCCAGCTTAATACTTGATCTTACTTACAACACTGACTTTGCCCAAGTGGAAGCTGATGAACAGCAAATTAATTTGGATCGCTTTAGCCTGTTTTTCCCAGAAAAAAGAGGGTTCTTTTTAGAAAACGCAGGTCTTTTTTCAGTTGGTGAAAACACATTTAGTGGACCGGATATCGAAATGTTCTTCAGTCGCAGGATCGGTATTGGACCTAATGGAGAACCTTTGCCAATCTTGGGTGGCGGCCGGTTGACTGGAACGGCAGGCGGATTCAGGATCGGAGCATTAAATATCCAAACAAAGACCGTAGATAATGTAACGAATGGAGATAATTATTCTGTTTTGCGTATTAAAAAAGAACTTCCCAATCGAACGTCATATGGTGTAATGATGACTAATCGCACCGGATTGGGTGCAGATGGAAATTCAAATGGTAGCTATGCCATAGATGGATCTTTAGGTATTGGAGAAGCAATTCAGTTAATTGGATTTGGGGCAAATACAGATCCGGATCCAAACATACAAGGAGACACTGGTACTTACGCTTATTTATTGGAAGCCAATAGAAATACAAAAACATTAACCACCCAGCTTAGATATACAGAAGTCGGTGAAAATTTCAATCCCGAACTGGGCTATATAAAAAGACGGGGCTACCGAAAAGTATTATTTCGAATATTAAATCGAACTCGTCCCAAGGATACTTATGGCCTGTTAGAAATACGTCCCCACATTACCTATTGGGGATATTGGAAACTAGACGGCTTTTTGGAAACTGCCCGCTTGCATGTGGACAATCATTGGGAATTCAGGAATGGTTACCGGATCGATACGGCTATTAACTTTTTAAATGAAGGAGTAGAAGACACATTTGAAATTGCAAATGGTGTTATGGTTCCTTCAGGTCGCTATGATCATAAGGAAATTCACATCCGCACCAATACCAATTTGACAAAACCATTCAATATAATCATGGTAAATAAAATAGGCGGATTTTTTGGTGGTAATCGCCAGAACGCTGATGTGACAATTGGATATCGTTTCGGGGATCGTTTTACCTCTGCAATAATTTCAAAATATAATGACGTTCATTTGCCCGACGGAAATTTTATCACCCACTTAATAAAGACTAGATTAACCTACGCTTTTTCACCAAAATTATATATTCAGTCCTTAATTCAATATAATAATCAGTCGGACGAATGGTCGATGAATTGGCGGTTAATATGGCAAGAATCAGCGGGAACGGGTCTGTACTTAGTGTATAATCAAACGCAGGATTATGACGGCATACCGATGAATTCCAAAACTAAATCTCTCGTTGTAAAATATAGTCATCTGTTTGACGCATTTAAATAAACCACCGTTATAAAAGAAAACTTTCACTCCGACCGTATTTTATGGAAAAAATTCTCAGTCCTAAAAGTCTATAAACAAAAATTTTCGCTACTTGGTGGGGCTTGATTTAGTTAATATTCTTTGACTTCTTTAATTGTACCGTCTGCGTTGTAGTATGTCCATTTACCATCATAACTCCCCCAAAAATTGGTGTTTCCTTCCGCTTGAATCTGTCCATTTCTGTAAAAGCGATCCATTCTGTGATAGTGGGATATTTTACTTATGTTTTTATCAATGTATGTTTCTTCTTTCCACTTCCAGCCTTTAGTGTAATAAGTCCATAATCCATCTTTTTTTCCATCTTTATAATTTCCTTCCTTCCACTTTTCATCTTCAAAATAATAAGTCCATAATCCATCTTTTTTTCCATCTTTATAATTTCCTACCAATTTCAATATTTTTTCCTTAACAAAAGAATACCATTCTTTGTATGGTCCATTTTTTATACCATTTTTATAAGTTTGATGATTTAATTGGGCAACGCCTCCA
>CAJWGZ010000135.1 GCA_913041075.1 uncultured Fidelibacterota bacterium
TCGTTCTCCTCCGGCATACCAAACAACGAAACATTATTATTTTCTCCCAGACTATCCCTAGTCTCAACGGCAAACTGTTTTTTAGGAAACCACAGGGTTGATGAGCCGCGCAGTTCAATGCCAATGAAGCCATCATAGTGATTATAAGGATCGGAAAGATGGTTCGTTTCTCCAGGGCCATTATCTATGATGCCCATATGTGCTGTTATTTTATTTTCGTTTGGGATATCCTGACCGTTGGTGTTAACAATCACAATAGGTAAATGGGATGTAGTGAATGCAGTAGGTACAAAAAACCAATCTGGTGTAGTACCATAGTAAGAAACACCTGCGTTTAACTCAAAAGATAAAAAGAATAGGCTGGACATATCTGATGAGGTGGAATTAACATTGTGTACCTCAACAGCAAAAACATTCTCTCCTGCCTGTAACAATCCCTCAAGATCATTGTGATCCATAATATATACATCAGGTACACCACCTTGATACATAACCGCTTCATGGTCGCCCTCTGTGGTTTGATCATAGGGCACTGTTGTCCCTGGGGTACCCATGTTGAAAGATCGGGCAATTTCAACCCCATTTATATAAGCCACAAAACCATCATCATAATCTCCATGGATAGCAGCAGATACAATTTCATCTAATTCATCCACCTGAAATGATTTGCGAAAAAACACCGCTAATGTATTTGTAATCGTGGTGTTATCATCCTCATCACCATAGCCAAAGCCTCCCGGACCGCTGGACCAGCTACTTTCATCGAAGTCCAGTTCATTCCAATTCGTGGGTGGTGCAGATGTTCCTACGAAATAGTACCAAGTATCTTCTGTATAAATTGCTGTTTCCCAATGGGTTTGTGAAACTGCATCGGACAGCATAGCCCACTGAATTATTACTACAAAAAGGGGGGTATGTTTTTTAAGTATCATATACAAATAACTTCGGATTGATAGAATTGCAATTGAATATTATTTTATTACCTTACTTGTTGCAACACCCGCAATTACTGCCAACAACACAGATGGCAACATAACATCAAGTTTATCAAAGTAAATCCCAATGCCATCTATGGCAGGTATAATAAATTTAAATATAGGTACACATAGAAAACCGGTTATCATGGATGCAATCGCCCCGTTTTCTGTATATCCATCCCAAAATAAGGATAGGATAATCACCGGACAGAAGGTAGCTGCTATACCGGACCAGCCAAAAATAATAAACCAGAAAACAGTTCTATCTGGCGATAAAATTGATACAAGCAAAGCAACCACTAGAGCTAAGAACGCTAGAATTAGGGTCACTTTCTTTGAAAGACCCATTAATGAATCTTCATCAATATCGGGGCGGACTATCTGTTGATAAAAATCTCTGGACACAGCACTGGATGCAACAACTAGCAATGAATCAACTGTAGACATAATTGCTGATAATACAGCGGCAATATATACCCCTATAATAAACATGGGCATAACCTCATTCAGTAGCATGGCCAAAACATTTTCTCCAGCGATACCTAAAACCGCTTCTGGATCTTGACCTGTCTTGGTTAAGATATATCTTCCTAAAATACCGATCATTACTGCACCTGTGTCTGATAGTAGTGTATAAATAATAGCAACCCATTTACCTTTTTCAATTTCATTTTCACTTTCAATGGCCATAAATCGCACATAAACCTGAGGGGACCCCATAAAACCTATCCCGATAGACACAAGACCAACAACGGTCACAAAATTGAGCAAACTGAAGCCGCCAGGTCCCCAAATATTCAATAATGCCGGATCAAGCGCATACAGACCGCTAATTAAAGATGCATCGGATGATAAGCTGAAATAAGCGACAATGGGTAACATCAGCAAGCCGACAAACATCAGGGCTCCCTGGAAAAAATCCGACCAAGCCACCGCTAAAAACCCACCAGAAAAAATATACAGTACGACGATCCCAAAACCCAAGATGATACCGGTGTAATAATTGAAACCCAGGAAAGATTCGAATGTTTTTCCTGTTACATCAATTTGAGCGCTGACATATATAACTACAATAATCGATAGTGCGGCGGCGGCGATAATACGGATCGTATTTGTCGATGACCGAAAATGGCTAACTAAAAAATCTGGAATGGTAATAGAATTATATTCATCCGTCAAGCGCTTGAATTTCTTGGCCATAAACTGCCATGAAATAAAAACACCTAAAACCTCGCCTACCACTATCCAAAATGCACTCACGCCAATGAGAGCACCCATCCCAGTCACGCCGATCAAAAGCCAGCCAGATTCACCAGTTGATCGAGCCGACAAAGCAGCTATCCAGTATCCCAACTTTTTACCGCCTACATAATAATCACTAATATTGGTAATTCTTTTGGACGCAAAGAATCCAATTCCTAACAGAATCGAAAAATAAATAGCTAAAATAATTAGTTTAGGGTCAATCATTTATTCATCTATTACTGCATCAATCATTTTGTTCATCGCCATCCAAGAGTCTAGAGCAGGCTTTTCGTAAATATTCCATCCGGTAAATACTGCCACTATATCCAGTTCCGGCAGTACAATCATGCGTTGCCCTCCCAGGCCTGAAGCAAGCAGTGCGGTATGGTTTTTACCATAAGGCATTAGCCACCACTGAAAACCATATTTAAATTTTGGCCAAATTGTATCCACAGGCTTTGCTTGTGTGTTTTCCACCCAATTTTCCGGCAGGACCTGGTTATTACCCCACTTACCATTATGGAGGTACAAGTAACCGAATTTTGCAAGATCTCTGGATCTTAAATATAGACCTCCTTCAGCATCAGTAAGTCCAGTAGGCGTGTGCTTCCAATAGTAATCTGTTATCCCCAAGCTCTCAAACAAGTTTGTTTTAACATAATCAGCCAAATCTTGCCCCGTAGTTTTATTGATCAAATATGAAAGCAACATCGTGGCACCGCTATTATATTCATATTTCTCACCTGGCTCAAAGGCCATAGGCTGATCAATTACATATTGGATCCAATCCAGGCTTTCTTCCATTTGAACACAATTGCTTGTGGGGTCTGTGTAAGGCATGGAAAATTCATCCCACTGAATACCAGTCGTCATGGTCAATACATCTCTGATCGTCATGGCATCTCTTCTCGGGTCCGGCGTAGAAGATTCATATTCATCAAAATAATCCATGATTTTTTCATCTAGACTTGGGATCGAACCGTTATTTATCGCGATACCTACAGCAGCAGCTGTAAAACTTTTGCTCACAGACTGCATGGTGTGCAAACGGGTATTATTATAATAGGGGTGCCAGAGAGGGTCATAGTAATTGTATTTACCCAGTTTAGTACCTGTGGTTTTGAATAGAGAGTCATAATCATTCGTGTATTCTTTTTCAAAAACAATCATACCGTTCCTGATAACAAGCATACCATCGATATAGCCCAGATCGCCACTAGCCAGCTTTGC
>CAJWGZ010000136.1 GCA_913041075.1 uncultured Fidelibacterota bacterium
CAAGATAAACTGATTCTATAGATTCGCCACCGCTTTTTCTTGGTTCAAAGAATTTATTGGCCCGTTCGTCTAGTGGTTAGGACTCCAGGTTTTCATCCTGGCAACAGGAGTTCGATTCTCCTACGGGCTACAAGTAAGGCTCGCTTTTGGCCAAGCCTTAGTTATATGTAATTTTTATCATGCCACTTCCTTTACACCCTGCCATTGTTCATTTTCCGATCGCGTTAATTACTACAGCGCTAATCCTGCATGGAATACAATTATGGAAGCCCAACTGGTTAGGCAGAGTTGTAGGACTGTGGCTCATGGGGTTAGCCACAATTTTTTCGATAGCAGCGGTCTTATCAGGCCAAAAAGAAGCTGCGAAAGCTGGCGAAATCGGTTACCCTACTGAAACACTTATCTTTATTGAACGGCATAAAACTATCGGTAATATTGTTGTTTGGGGTTCGATTTTATTTTTTGTTGGCTGGATATATTTGTTTCTAAAATATAAGAATGACATACGGCTTGATAAATTGGCTCTAGCCTTTCTCTTATTATTATTTATGATTGTTACTATATCAGCATATACAGGTGGGCAATTGGTTTATATCCACGGGGTTGGCACACCATAGATTAATTACTATTTAGATATACTGAAATCGCTCAGTATCTCACGGCCATGATCTACCACGGATACTTTTGAATATATTTTTTTAACTGTTCCTTTTTCATCAATCAGGAAAGTCTTGCGCATGGGGAAAAAGGTTCCTTCAGTACCATAAAGCCTGGAAACGGATTTATCAGAATCTGACAGCAAATTGAAAGGTAGGTTATATTTTTTAATGAAACTCTGGTGAGTTTCTGCGCTATCATAACTAATACCAAATACCACAATATCTTGATCCAGAAAACCATCATAGGTGTCACGTATGCCACAAGCTTCCTTGGTGCAGCCAGGCGTATCATCTTTAGGATAGAAATAAATGACGACCTTTTTGCCCCGGTAAGATGATAATGTATGTTCATTGCCTTCTTGGTCTTGCAGAGTGAAATTGGGTGCCGCTTGCCCTTCAGTCAGATGCACTTCATTACTTCGTAGCGAACAGCTAAACATGATAATAGTGAAGATGATTATTTTTGATAGTATTTGTGTCATCCCGATTAAAATTACAATTGCTTGATTAACTGCTGAAGTTAAAAAATATTTCCTATCCCTTCCCGATCAATATTCTAGGCAAGAATCTTAATTATATCAATGGAATCGATAGCATCCTGGATCAATTTGTCCACAGCAAGGTTTTCTTCCTCAGCTTCGACAAATTGTGTTTTTGCTTTTGTCGCCGGACTCTTTGGTAAGAATAACGAACAGCAATCTTGATCAGGTAGAATTGAAATATCATAGGTACCATATTCTTTCGCCAAATTTATTATTTCTAGCTTATCTAGTCCGATCAGTGGTCGCAAAATCGGCATCGAACTTACCGCCTCGATAGCGGCAATATTATCTAATGTTTGCGAAGCAACCTGCCCAAGAGATTCTCCGGTAACTATGGCACGAGCCTTTTCTTTACGGGCGATTATCTCTGCGATACGGAACATAAACCGACGGTAAAGGATTATCCTGTATTTTTCCTTGGTCTTTACCATTATCTCTTTCTGAATCGGTGTTAGTGCTACCAGATAGAGATGGATCCTTGTTTGATAACGAGATAATACCGTGATTATTTGTTTCACTTTTTCAATGGATTCTTCCGTTGTCATTGGTACTGAATGAAAGTGGACAAATGTAACTGCCGCTCCACGTTTCATAGTCAAAAGACTAGCAACTGGTGAATCGATCCCGCCAGAAAGTAATCCTACAACCTTCCCATTTGCACCTGTTGGCAGACCGCCTGGTCCAGGTGTCTTTTCCGTATAAACATATACTGCACCCTGAACTATATCGATATAACAGGTGACGTCAGGATCCTTCAGTTGTACGGTTTTATCCATCTTGCTCAAGATGAATGCGCCCACATCCTCATTAACCTGCTGAGCGGTGAAAAGAAATCGCTGATCAGGTCTCCTTGTTTTTATTTTAAATGTCTCAAATTCTTTATCCTGTAAAGCAGCCAAAGCCATTTCCCGGATACCTTTGATTTCCTGTGCAACATATCTGGCAAAAGCAAAATAAGCTATCCCAAATGTACTGGATAGGGCCTCGGTAATTTCTTTTCGGTTTGTTGTAAGGTTATCATCTAATTCAATCATGATCCGCCCATATAGTCTTCGCACTGTGAATTTTTGATCAGGGATAGCTCTATTTAAGGCAGCTTTAATATTTTTCCTGAGCCAGTTCTCAAAAAATCGGCGGTTACCAAGTTTCAGGCCTACCTCGGCATAATGACAGAGTATTGTATCAAATTCCATTTAACAATTTATATTGATTTACCGATCGAATATTTGCCATTCCCAAAGATGACAATTTAAATAGGATTGCAGGATTATGGGTTGGTGAAGGGATAAACATTCTATTTATATTCACCGGCAATAAATCATGGAAACCAAGGATAAAACCAGAAAGATCAACGAATTCAATGCCAAAACAATGGTTGGTCATATTGGTATTGAGATTATGGAAGTTGGGGAAAATTTTGTCAGCGGGCGTATGCCGGTTGATGAACGCACTACACAACCTTATGGCCTTTTGCATGGTGGCGCTTCTGTTGCCTTCGCGGAATCTTTAGGTAGCCTTGCGGGGAGCTTTCACGTGGATTTGGAAAAGGTAGCTGTAGTAGGAATCGAAATTAATGCCAACCACCTAAAAAGTGTTCGTTCAGGCTGGGTATACGGCAAAGCAACCCCCGTGAAGATTGGCAAACGAATCCAAGTATGGAATATTAATATCACCAATGAGGACAAAGAAGCTGTTTGTATTAGCCGTTTAACGCTGGCCGTAGTAAAATCGGGAGAATATAACAATTCATTTACAAAGGAATAATTTATGAATGACAAAATAAAAAGTGTTATTACCTGTGATCTAGATGGAAAGATTGAGTCATTAAGCGAAGGAGCCCAAAAGTTATTTGGATATACTGAAGATGAGATGATTGGTAAAGGACGAGTCAGCGATTTTAGCCCTGGGCAAATAGTACTCGGACATGTGGTCAATTGGTTAAATGAATCTGTAGAAAAAGGTGCGTGGGAAGGCGATACCGTATTTCTGCATAAAGATAGTCACGAGATCCCTTGCCATATAAAGATCACACCAACCAAGGGTAAAGAAGGAGAACATATTGGCTATTGTGGAGTGACAACTCCATTAATAGACAAAACGCCCGATGAAGTTCGTCCAAATATTAGCCTGATGACAAAGATATTCACCTGGCTGGTTATTATGCGCCTGCCATTTCTAACAGCTACATTTGTCCCCTTACTGGTTGGCGCAGCAGTGGCAAACTTTTTGGGTTATGATGTTAGCTGGGGAT
>CAJWGZ010000137.1 GCA_913041075.1 uncultured Fidelibacterota bacterium
TTGAGTAATTCAGATATAGTTTTTCCAATTTTTTCTATTTTGTAATCTGGCATTAATTCACAAAACGGTACCAGTACAAATTTTCGATTGATTATGTCTGGATGAGGGATAACTAATTCTGCTGTTTCAATATAGGAATCACCATAGCACAAAATATCAATATCAATAATACGCCGTTGGTTTTTTTCTCTTTCTTTTGGCCGACCTAAAAGTAATTCTGTATGTTGTACAGCGTCCAATAATTGAAATGCCGAAAATTCTGTATTACATGAAATAACAGTGTTCAAAAATTTGGGCTGATTTGTTTCATATAAGGGTTCAGACTCATAAAAGGATGCACTATTAATATCACTAATGTCGTTATAAATACCTAAAGAAGTAATTGCTGCTGCTAAATTTGATTCACGATCACCTAGATTTGACCCAAGACCTAACACTGCTAATTCAGGCATAATCAGATTTTTTTCGCTTTAATTCCACCTCTACTGTATCAATTACGCCACTTACCGGTGCATTGGGTTTACGAACGCGAATTACTACAGCATCTATATTGTATTTCTTAATCACAGATCGCGATATATCTTCAGCCAGCGCTTCTAAAAGAAAATATCTTTTTGACTCCACACAATGATTAACCGTTTTATATACCGCCTCATAGTCAACTGTATCATGTAGATCATCGGAAAGACCTGGTTTTTTAAGTGATGTTGATAATTCAAGATCAACCTCAAATTTTCCTCCAAGCTCTTTTTCCGATTCGTTTACACCATGGTAACCATAAAAGAGCATATTCTTTAATCGTATGACGCCCATAGGGTTTTGAATTTACTCTAGTGATTTCTCGCTAGTCAATTAATGAAAAAGAAAAGCCCCCCGAAAGGGAGGCTTTTCATTGTATAATTCATGAGGTAAACCTCAATTACATCATTCCGCCCATTCCACCCATTCCTGGGTCCATCGGCGGCATTGCCGGAGCTGCTTCCTTTTCAGGAATTTCAGTCACAGCAGCTTCAGTCGTCAAGATCATACCCGCAATTGAGCAGGCATTTTCTACAGCCACACGGGCGACTTTAGTAGGATCAATGATACCGGCCTCGAACATATCCACATAACTTTCATCGCGGGCATCGAAACCATGAGCACCTTTTCCATCACGTACATTTTGTACGACGATAGATGCTTCAGCACCAGCATTTTCGCAAATCTGACGAATGGGTGCTTCAAGGGCACGACGCAAAATATCAACACCCACTGACTGGCCGCCTTCAACTTTCAATTTATCCAAAGCAACCTGTGCCCTCAGCAATGCCACACCGCCGCCGGGAATAATTCCCTCTTCCACGGCTGCGCGGGTTGCGTGGAGCGCATCCTCAACGCGGGCTTTCTTTTCTTTCATTTCCACTTCTGTAGCAGCACCAACATTGACGACAGCTACACCACCGGAAAGCTTGGCCAAGCGTTCCTGTAGTTTCTCACGATCGTAATCGGATGATGTTTTGTCAATCTGGACTTTAATTTCGTTGATGCGGGACTTGATAGCATCTTTCTTACCTCCGCCATCAACGATAGTGGTGTTATCCTTATCAGACACAATGCGCTTGGCTTTACCCAAGTATTCCAGGGTGGCATTTTCCAGTTTGTAACCGGCGTCTTCTGATATGACAGTACCACCGGTTAACACGGCAATATCTTCCAGCATCGCTTTACGCCGATCACCAAATCCGGGAGCTTTCACTGCCAGTACTTTGAATGTACCGCGTAGTTTGTTCACAACGAGTGTAGCTAATGCTTCACCTTCTACATCTTCAGCGATGATCATGACCTGCTTACCGGTCTGGACGACTTTTTCCAATAAAGGCAGCAAGTCTTTCATGTTGCTAAGTTTTTTATCATGGATCAGGATATAGGCATCATCCATTTCAGTTTCCATGGATTCAGGATTGGTGACGAAGTAAGGTGATAGATAACCGCGGTCAAATTGCATTCCTTCTACAAATTCGAGGAATGTTTCGGCCGTTTTGCTTTCTTCCACTGTGATTACACCGTCTTTACCTACTTTTTCCATGGCTTCGGAGATTTTTTCGCCTATTTCTTGGTCATCATTCGCTGAAATGGTTGCTACGTTGGTAATCTGTGTGCTGTCAGGCAGATCTTTGCTTTGAGATTTTAATGCTTCTACAACAGCGTTACGACCAGAGTCAATACCTCGTTTGATAGACATCGGGTTGGCGCCTGCTGTCACATTTTTCAGGCCTTCAACTATAAGGGCCTGGGCAATTACTGTGGCAGTGGTGGTGCCGTCTCCGGCGATATCAGATGTTTTAGAAGCGACCTCCTTCACCATCTGTGCGCCAATATCTTCCAGCTTGTTTCCTAGTTCAATTTCTTTTGCAACAGTGACACCATCTTTGGTAATTGTTGGTGAGCCGAATTTCTTTTCTATTACAACGTTACGACCTTTTGGACCAAGGGTTACCTTTACTGCATCTGCCAGTTTATCGACACCAGCCTTAAGGGCGGTTCTTGCTTCCAGATCATATGTGATTTCTTTTGCCATTTTTTAATTCCTCCTTAAAGGATAGCGAGAATATCACTCTCGCGCATAATTAGATATTCAGTTCCTTCAAAGGCGAACTCAGTACCACTATATTTACCATATAGTATTTTATCCCCCTTCTTGAGATTCATTGCAATTTCACTGCCGGCATCACTGATTTTTCCAGGGCCGACCGCAGCAACAGTTCCCTGCTGTGGCTTTTCTTGGGCTGTATCAGGAAGAATGATGCCCCCTGTGGACACTTCTTCAGCTGGATCCGGTTCTACCACAACACGGTCTGCTAGAGGCTTAAGTTTAAGAGCCATTTTTCTTTCTCCTATTTTAGTATTCTATTAACTTTAATTATCTATTGCTATTTAATGTTATCTACAAAATTTGCAGCGCGGAAGTTATAATCTACAATCATAAATATACAACAAATATTAGCACTCTATTGATAAGAGTGCTAATAAAGAAATTATCTATTTTCCAGTACTACCAAACCCACCCTCGCCACGACCAGTTTCTGTAAGTTCTGAAACTAGTTCAAAATGAATTGGGCTACCATCCATCGCAACCAATTGAAATAATCTTTGGCCTGGTTCAACGGTATATGGTTCGTCCTTGATATTATCGACAGCAGCCATGATTTCACCACGATATCCTCCATCAATCAAACCAACCGAATTGCACTGTCGTAAGGGCGTCTTGGAAATACTGGATCGTGGCATCAAAAAGTAGGGTTTTCCATCAGTATTTTCACAGGCAATATACGATTTAATTATTGCCGTCTCTCCTGGCTCTACCGTTAAACTGTCAATTACGAATAAATCGAGACCTGCATCACCGTGATGGAAATGACCATGATTTTCATATAAATCACGAGCATGA
>CAJWGZ010000138.1 GCA_913041075.1 uncultured Fidelibacterota bacterium
AATAATGTTGACATTCAAGAATTCATGGTTTTCCCAATCGGCGCATCTTCTTTTTCACAAGCACTGCAGATGGGTGCAGAGATTTTTCACCAATTAAAGAAAGTTCTACAAAAACGTGGGCTTAATACAGCCGTCGGGGATGAAGGAGGCTTTGCCCCAGATTTAAGATCAAATGAGGAAGCAATAGAAGTTATACTGACGGCCATTGATAAAACTGGATACTCGGTGGGCGAAGATATTTATCTGGCACTAGATGTAGCAGCCAGTGAAATTTACGATGGGAAAAACTATCAGCTTGAATCTGAGAATAAATCTCTTTCTGCAGATCAAATGATTCAATATTATCAGAACCTAGTTGATAAATATCCAATCGTGTCAATCGAAGATGGGTTATCGGAGGATGATTGGCAAGGCTGGGTAGCAATGAATAATGAATTGGGAAATAAGATTCAAATCGTTGGAGATGACTTAACTGTAACAAATATTGACCGATTACAAAAAGCTATTGATTTGCAAGCCATGAATGCAATTTTAATAAAATTAAATCAAATAGGTACAGTTACTGAGACACTCAATGCAATTAAATTAGCAAATCAAGTTGGTTTTGGTGCAATTATATCTCATAGATCTGGTGAAACTGAAGATACAACTATAGCAGATTTCGCAGTAGCAACTGGTGTCGGTCAAATTAAAACAGGAAGCGCATCGCGTACGGATCGCATTTGCAAGTATAATCAGCTATTGCGGATAGAAGAAATGATTGGGGAAACTAGCCAATTCCCTGGTAAAGAAGTATTGGGAGGAAAATGAGAAGTAATCCCAAACGAATACGTCAAAATAAAAAGCAGGCGAATCAAATCCAGCAGCAATTGATTCGCGCTATTCTTATTATCGGTGCATTGATGTTACTCATCATCTTTTTCTTTGGAGATCATGGTTTATATCAATTGTATCTTTTACGTTCTGAGAGATCTGATATACAAGCCGCAATTACTGCACTCCGGGAGCAGAAAGAAACTTTAGAAGCGGAGAAAAATAAGCTCACTACTGATTCAAAGTACATTGAACAACTTGCTCGGGAAAGATTTAGAATGGCAAAAAAGGGTGAAAAAGTATTTAAGGTAATTGAAAAGAAACCCGAGTAACTCAGAAACCCAAAGTATAGTAAACCCGATCTCCGCCCATTTTACCAGTACAGACCAGCTCTACATTTTTCGGCTTTGACTTAAAATCATAGAATAGTTCAGCAATCACGTGATCTCGAGGTGCAATAATAGCAAGATCTTGATATTTACCCTGGAAGGGGTTTAACTCTCCTTTATTATCACCTTTACCAATAGCTTTCAATAAAACCATTGCGGAGAAATCCAATTCCTTGGTAGGACTGATATTTGCCACACGTAACTTAAGTACTATCTGAGTACCCGTCTGATTTACCTCTATTAATTTGTATTTCGCATTATCCGCGATTTGTGTAGTGCCTACTGGATGTGAAACGCGCCCTTCAAGAAGTGCCTCAACAGGAATATAAAATTCGATGGTGGCTTTAATAAATTTACCAGATTTATCTTTTTTCAATTTTGTGACCGAAGATCCGGGAAATATTTCACCGATAACATTATCCTTACTTGCATTAGGGGATAGATATACTTTTGTATTCTTAATCACCTCGGTTTCCTGACCTATCAGCTTGAGCGGAAAAACAATCAATAATATGAGTAATTGGTACATCAGCTAAATTTAATTGGTAAGTGTGTTCTTTTTAATAAAAGCATCCATATATATCTCTACTCGGCGATTCTTTGCCCGTGCGTTTCTTATATCCACTGCATTTTTACCAATTGAACTGATCGGGATAACAGGACGGAATTCTCCATACCCCATTGCAGAAAATTTGCTTTCCGGTATTCTTGAAAACTCACTAAGGAGTTTTACAATATTCAACGCCCGTGAAGTTGATAAATCCCAATTGCTCGCAAATTGTGTCTGTTTTGGAAGTGGCAGGTCATCAGTATGTCCTTCACATCGTATTTCCACATTTAAAAAACCACCTCTTTTTTCTAAGGCCCCTAATAATACATTAAAGCGCTCATCTTCATCTATATTTAACAACTTTGATACACGCACAATACCACCGATCTGCCTTAATAGTGGATAAACTAATGTTTGTACATCATCATCCATAGATTTGAACAATCGACCACTTGCCATGGTAATCTTCACACCCTTAGTTACCCGATCAACAGATACATAGGACGATTCAATATTTTCCTTTAATTCTTCATAGGTCTCGTCCAGCAGCATATTTATTACCCGATCGATGTGTTTTTCAGCATCATTGAGAATCACCAGTAATAAAATAAAGAAAGTTAATAGCAATGTAACCAGATCAGCGTAGGTAACAGCCCAAGCAGTACTTTTTGCCTTGGCTTCCTCAACGGACATACCAAAGGAATCAACGGCCATAAACTAGCTTTCTAATCGAGCGGACTGCGGGACAAATGTCATCAGTTTCTCCCGCATTAAAATCGGGTGCTCTTTGGAATGAATGCTGATAATCCCTTCGACAACAATACTCTTCAGCATCATCTCTTCCTGGGATTTGCGGGTTAGTTTTCCACCAATTGGTAAAAACACCAGGTTTGCTAATAATACCCCATAAAATGTAGTTATCAGGGCCAAACCCATGCCGCCAAGTAGTTGGGCAAATTTTTTCGCTACATCAAAATCAATGCTATTTAAATCAGCCACACTACCACCTGAAAAATTATTCATCATAATAATCAATCCCATTACTGTTCCTAACATTCCAAAAGCTGGCGCATAAGCACCTAAATAAAAGAAGATTTCCTGCCCCATTTTATGGCGATTTTGAATATTGCTCATTTCCAGATTCAGATAATTACGTAAGCGAGCCGAATCTCTCTCATTTATGGCCAGTTCTATACCATTACGTAAAAATGTGCTTTCTATTAATGGGAGATCGGCCTCAAGGGACAACACACCATTTTTACGCGCTTTTTCTCCTTTTTCTACCAATTCACCAATCACACCCTGATAATCATATTCCTCGCTAGAAAAAGCATTCTTTAAGATACCAAACAATCCTAGTATGTTTTTCAATGGGTAATTCACCATGGCGGCAGCAAGGGTGCCACCAAAAACAATTAGAACAGAATTCAAACTAAAAAACCAGTATAAATCACCGCCGCCCCTTAATACACCTATAGCGATAATTCCAACACCGGCGAATAGACCAATTAGAGTACCAAAATCCATGTATGCTCCTTATACCCTTAAAAAAGAGTAACTTGTCCTTTACAAAATTATAAAGTAAGACATATTATTTATTATTATAGGAAGTTACAATTTAATTGATTTAACCTTTAAAAAATGATTGTTACATTGC
>CAJWGZ010000139.1 GCA_913041075.1 uncultured Fidelibacterota bacterium
ACCCCATGCGGATACGATCTTTTCGACCTCTATATTCTCGAAAACTACGATTGATGTGCGGTGGCATAATGCGAATACCAAACCTTCTTGCCTCACTGAGATAGGCATAAGGGTTATAGAAACCGCCTTGGTTTGTAATTACTGCTGCTAGGAATTCTGCCGGGAAATGAGCCTTTAAGTATGCGCAAGTGAAAGATAACATAGCGTAAGATGCAGAGTGAGGTTTGCAGAATGAATATCCAGAAAATGATTGAATCATTTCCCACAATGTTTGTGCTAGTTTGGTGGTATATCCACGATTGACCGCCCCAGATATAAATTTCCTTTTCCAGCGGGGAATTACATGCTCTAATGCCGGTTTGGAAATAACCTTGCGAAGGTAATCAGATTCGGCGTAACTGAATCCGGCTATTTTTCGTGCTACTGTAGATACCTGCTCCTCATAAACCATAATACCATAGCTCTCTCTAAGACATTCTAAATCTTGATGTAAAATTTTCCAGGGCTGCCCGTGAATTCGATTCAGCATCAAGTTGGTGTAGCGGTTTGCTGCTGGCCGAATAATTGATGAATAAATAACTACGTGCTCAAAATCCACTTTGCCTGCTTTTGTTAATAATTGCCGTGTGGCAGGACTCTCAATGTAAAAAACGCCCATGGTGCGCCCCGCTTTCATTAATTCCGCGGTCTTGAGATCATCGACTGGCTGAATTTTATGGTAGTCCATGTATTTATTGCGGTAGAGTCCCACCTGTTTTAGTGTGTCGCGGACTACTGCCAAAGAGCGGTTACCCAGAATATCAATTTTTAATAATCCGGAATCTTCGACCTGGTCTTTTTCCCATTCCACAATTTGAACACCCTTAGGTGCCGTAAGGACAGGTACATATTTGCGTATTTCATCTGGAACAATGATCACACCGCCAGGGTGCACTGAAGACAGTCGAAAAGCACCCATAACTTTTTCACTATGTTTCAGTATTTCCATGAGCGTGTCATCTAAGTTCAAATTCTTAAATCGTCTATCGTTTTGCACCCATTTTACCAGTTCAGATCGGCGACTGTAATAACCAATTCGTTTGGTTATGGCCTTGATCTCTTCTTCTGCCAGGCCATAGACCTTACTTACTTCACGGATTGATGATCGCGGCTGCATAAATACCTGGCTCGATACCATGGCGCTTCGTTCAGTACCGTATTTATTAAAAATATAATCTAGGATTTTATCGCGCTCATCCCAGGGGAAATCAATATCAATATCGGGCATATTTATTCGTTCTGGATGAATAAAACGTTCAAATTTCAGATTGTAGCGTAGGGGATCTACCTGTGTAATGTATAGACAATAGCTTACAACAGATGCAGCACCGGACCCGCGACCAATAGTGGATTTAGTTTGTTGAACAATGTCCCTAACGATAAGGAAATAAGGTGCAAATCCTTTTTGTATGATCAGGGATAATTCATAGTTAATGCGTTTCTTTAACGATCCGTTAATATTACCGTAGCGTTCCTGAGCACCAGTTGTAACCAGACTACGTAGCGTTTTATTTGCGCGATGGGTGTTTTTCAACGACAGATTGGGAAAGATTGTATTGCTATATGTCCAATCTGTTTTACAACGTTCAGCTAAATATTGGCTGTTGTTAATGGCCGCCATACTGCTGGGGAATAGATCAATCATTTCTTTTTCTGATCGAAAAAAGTGTCGTTGATCTTTGGTGTTATCAGGGGGTAACTGCGATAAGGTGGTATTGCGGTCGATGGCACGCAGTATACGGTGAGTATGGTAATCTTCTTTACTCATAAAATACACATCGCCAGAGGCAATAATCTCTAATTGATATGTATTAGCCAGTATCCGCGCTTCCGCTTCCGTAATGCTGGGTCGTAATTCCACAAACAGATGGCTGTTTGGTATGAATGTAGCTAATGATTGCAGCACATTGTTCTGATGTGCCAAAATAAACAGGCCACTGTACAGTGGCCTGAGCAGGTTTGAGATTGATACATCTGGATCATTATGAACACGAGAAATGATCCGACACATATTTTCGTAACCAGTTTGATTTTCTACAAGCAGGATAATATCATCCATTGCCGTGACCAAATTCGTGCCGGCAATAGGTTTTATACCCTGTTCCTTAGCCAATTGTACAAAACGAATAAATCCCCACAGACCATTTACCTCTGTCAGTGCCATATGGCTCATATGGAGATCCTTGGCTCTAGTAATAAGTTTCATTAATGGTATAGTACCGCGCATCTTCGAATAGATCGAATGTGCGTTTAGATGGGTGAACATAGTCGTTGGTTTCTATCTGGTAATGTTTAAATGTGCTGCTGATTGAATACTGTCAAATCCGTATTTAGTGCGCACAGTATCCATAGCACTGGCCAGTGCTCGATTATTTACACCATTGTTTCTGAATAGCATTAACTGGTTTGCGATCGGTTTCATATTGGTAGCATCGATAACAACGGCGCGAATACGGTTGCGCCGCCGGTTAGCGCGTTGCAGCAGGTCTAGGCAAAGCGTACTTATTGTATGATTATCATTCTGAGTAGCTGTATCTGTTTTATTAAACTGGTATCCATCTATGTAATGAACTGCTACGGTTATAGATCGCGCAACCTGTTGTTTGTATCGCAGGCGGAAAGCCACTTGTTCTGCCAGGTGTTTTGTTACCGCTCGCAATTGCGTTTCATCGTTGGTGTCTTGTTTCAGAATAACTTGTTCCACAATATGGTCTTTTTGCGTAGGTGGTGTTACCATGGATGTATCTTTACCCCAAGCTTCCCTGGCCAGTTGCACATGATATTTTCGAAATAATACCAAACTGACGGTCTCATTAGTTACAATATTTTGAATGTGTTGCACTTCTTTCAAGTGTAAGAAACGGACCAATTTTTGTATGGACTGTTCGCGGACCGTAGGGAGTACTTCTGCTGTAAGTGGTGCCAGAAATTTTGATTCATCTCCGACGTTGACCTTGTGAATTTTTTCCGGAGTTACTATTGTAGCAATATGGCTGACCAGTTTATTGGCACTGATACCGATTTGTCCGGCTAGTCCTGCTTTGCCATGAATATCATTGGAAATATGATAACCAGCCTGTGTTCTGCTACGGTGGATCGCTTCCATGCCACTCATGTCTAGATAATATTGGCCAAATACTGTTGGTTCTACCAAGGGCGAATAGTTGGTGACAATGCGTGTAACGTAATGGTGCATCCGGGCATACAGTGTACTGTTATAAGGCATGAGTAGTGCACTGTGGCCGATCTTACGTGCCAAAGACACTTTCATCCCTTGGCATAAGCCTTCTGCTTCTGCTTCTGTTGATAAGGCTATAATCGTACCATTTTGATGGTGCGATGATATTACGGCAATGGG
>CAJWGZ010000140.1 GCA_913041075.1 uncultured Fidelibacterota bacterium
CCAATAACTATCATGATATCAGAAAGTTCTGCTAAACTTTTTATCTGTTCGTGATTTCTGCGAGTTGGAAAACAGATTGTATTTACGAATCTTAAATCAAAAACCTTGGTCATGAGAATATT
Organism: uncultured Fidelibacterota bacterium; assembly: GCA_913041075.1. Classification (GTDB taxonomy): domain Bacteria; phylum Fidelibacterota; class Marinisomatia; order Marinisomatales; family TCS55. The sequence continues at coordinate 123 of CAJWGZ010000140.1, forward strand.
GATTATATCCTGAACATTTTCAATCATTTGGGTAGATTGCGAAACTACCCCTGCTTTTTTCATTTTTCTTAGCCTTTTAGCCTCTTCAGGGTTGGCTACTACAATTGAATCCTGTACCTGTTCCATTATACCATTAACTTCATCATGCCCATGATCTCCAATTATGATTATGCGCCGATTTTCAGCGGCTAATTTTCGTACCTCTTCATGAATTTCAGTAACTAACGGGCAGGTAGCATCGACAATATTTATACCTCTTTTTTCTGCTTCATCCCAAACCTTTGGTACAGTACCATGGGCCCGAAATAATATTGGTTTATTATCGGGGACTTCATTCAAGTCATCTATGACTTTCGTGCCTGTTTTTTCGAGCTCTGTTACTACATTTTCATTATGGACGATATGACCCAGCATGTATACTTCACCTTCCTTCTCAGCTGTTTCGTAAGCCAGGTTTACAGCGTCTCTAACGCCAAAACAATATCCAGCATCTTTTGCTAATAGGACCTTCATTATGTTTGTCTGCTTTGGGTCATTATTGCGGACTTTGTTTTTTCCACAGCGCTTGATAATAGTGTCCCAATTGATTCATTTACGACCGCACCTGCAGCAAATTGATGACCTCCACCACCAAGTTTGCTTGCTACTCCATTAATTACATACTTCCCCTTAGAACGGAAATTCAAGCGACAACTACCATCAGCATTTTCCAGAACCATCATGGCGACCTCTACTCCCCGAATTGTGCGCACGAAATCACTGAATCCCTCTACATCAGCATTTGTTGCCTTTGCATCATGCATCATTTTCTGATCAATAATAAACCAAGCAAATTCACCATCCAGCTCATAATGAATATCCCGCAATAACGTGCCTAGTAAAGCAACTCTCGCTTGTGAACTCGATTCATATATTCGTTGGTAAAGACTAGAAATATCCACTCCGACCTCAATACACTCAATGGCAATATTGTGACAGTGGGAATTTGTGTTTGAATAACGGAAACAACCTGTATCAGTCATTACTGCAGTATATATCCCTTCCGCCATGGCTTTGGTTATCTTTCCATCCCGTACTGTTTTGATATAATCATAAACCATATCGCCTGTAGATGCGGCCTGTAAATCTACCACATTGTGTGTAAACGGATGCTCATCAGGGTGTGGGTGATGATCAATATTAAGGGTAGCTATATTGTGGTGTTCAATTTGATCTTTGATTCCACGGATCCGTTTGAAATCACCAACATCAAAAATAATCGCCAAATCTACCTTGGCTATCCATTTACCATGCCGGTCCAGATCATATGTTTCAATAATATCACCTTCGTTCAAATAATGATATTCAAAAGGTAATTTTGAAATTTGTAGAATTCGACAATCTTTATCAATCTCCTTCAAATAATGATACATAGCGGTCGCACTTCCCAAGCCATCACCATCAGGATTCTCATGCATGGTAAGTAAAATAGTTTTTGCTTCGCTGATATAATTATTTATCTGATTCCAATCAATCATAAGTATGCTCGATCAATCCAAGAATTTAGGAGTAATAGCGATAAATAAACCAACAAAGAGCCGTAGGCTAATCGCTGCGATCCCATTGTGTTTCTTTGCCTCCTGATTTATCGATTACTAACCTGGCTAAGACAAATAAATAATCAGACAGCCGATTAACATATTTAAGAATGTCAGTTGATAATTTTTCGGTGTTATTCAAAGAAACAAGGTCTAACTCTGCACGGCGGCAGATCGACCTTGCTACATGCAATCTTGCTCCAGTTTCACTACCACCAGGAATGATAAACTCCTCCAGTGGCAGTAATTGCTTATTTATCGATTTGATCCTTTTTTCAAGGAAATCGACACGGTCCTTATGAAGCAATGGTTTTTCCAGCGCGGGGATTGATATTTCACCCCCAATATTGAAAAGGTCATTTTGGATTGATTCCAAGTCTGTTGCATGATTTTCTGATAATGTAACTCGAGCGAAACCTATTGAGGCATTAAGTTCATCAATTGAACCTAGGCAATGTACGCGGACATTATCCTTGGATACGTGCGATCCATCACCAAGCGTTGTATTGCCCTGATCGCCAGTTTTTGTTGTTACTTTAGTTATGCGCATTAAAAGAACACAAGACTAACCAAAATAAATATTGGAGTCAAAATGGGTAAAGAATATTTAACTAAGTAACCAAAAAAACTAGGCATATCAATTCCCGCAGATTCAGAAATTGATTTTACCATGAAATTTGGAGCATTACCAATATAGGTATTCGCGCCCATAAATACCGCCCCAGCAGAAATAGCAAGTAAGGTATCATAATATTTACCCATTAGCATAGCTGGGTCGCCACCTGCCGTATTGAAGAAAACAAGATATGTTGGTGCATTATCTAAAAAACTGGACAAAATACCGGTCAACCAAAAGTACATATAATTTACTGGTCCGGAATCATTGGATACGGACTGAATGATACCTGCAAGTGCACCATTCGCGCCTGCTTTAAGTATGGCAATCGCTGGTATTATTGTGATAAAGATACCGGCAAATAACTTGGCTACTTCCACAATTGGAAACCAAGTGTACTCATTTGCTTGCCGAATTTTCTGCGGTGTTACTTTCCAGCTTACAAATGTCAAAAGAAGCAATAGAATGTCTCTGGTTAAGTTCTGCAGTTCTAATGGTACATGATATACAGTATAGTGAATATGCGGTCGCCAAAATCCACTTAGCAGAACAGAACTTATTACGCCCAATAGCAGTAACAGATTAAAAGAACCTTCTATACCTAGTTTTTGATCTTTTTCATCTTCTTGAGGCCTCGTAACTGGCAAATCTTCCTTTTTATAGTAATAAGTATCCATTAGGAAGTAAAAAATGATCAGATAACACACTACCATGATCATGGGCATAAGCATTGCGCTGGTAGTCCAGAAAAAAGAAACACCTTTCAAGAAACCAAGAAATAATGGCGGATCTCCTAGCGGTGTTAACGAACCGCCAATATTTGCAACAAGAAATATGAAGAAAACAATTGTATGAACTTTATACTTACGGTCTTTATTAGCACGAATTAATGGCCGGATTAATAGCATAGCAGCACCAGTAGTACCCATCCAACTGGCAAGCAGTGTTCCTATTAAAATTATAATTACGTTGATAATTGGTTTACCCACGAGCGTTCCTTTAAGTTGGACACCACCAGAAATAGTAAAGAGGGCCAGTAGCAAAATAATAAACGGCATGTATTCCAATAATCCTACATGCA
>CAJWGZ010000141.1 GCA_913041075.1 uncultured Fidelibacterota bacterium
ATCACTGGAGGCATGATCATCAGCGGACCTGTTTTGGCTCCCATAGCCTTTACTACAATGCCTGTAACTGTTTCTCCTGAAATCGCTCAATATGCTTATTCCTATGCAGGAACTCTATTTACCCTATTCTTTATCCAATATTTTCCAATAGTAGCCGGGGCCTTTCTGCTGATCACTATTTTGGAACAATTTTATATCTTTAAGCGCTGGAAAGAACACCGTATTAATGTAATCCTGTGTGAAATCATGCTTTTATCCGGAAACATGATTTGGATGTGGTTGGCTTTTAAACTAGCTCCACAGATGGAAAGTATGGTTATGAATGTAGAATCATGGAATGATATTTCAGTCAGAGAATCCTTTTCAGGTTTGCATTCACAAAGTCAGTCACTTGCTGAAATAGGACTACTGATAACAATGATTTTACCCTGGTTAACTAGAATTTCTGTTTTTCGTCCTTCATCCTCTGCAAATTAGCACAATATAAAGCTAGAGAGTAAATATAATGTTTTTGCTTGTAAATGAATGCATTAAGTATATTATATCGCTTGTACGTGGATCTGAGCATTCAAATTTCTGTCAATTGCTAAATTTTTTATATATTGGAGATTCTTTCATTAAAAGGTAGTATTTCGGTCTGGCCCCAATATTTTAGTGATAAACTATATGTTTGATAATGTCACAAATCGAACATATAAAATATAAACTGAATAATTACTATATTTATTTAAAAACGCAAATTCACAAATTTTCCACTTATAATTACTAAAAACTCAAAATATAATGACCTACAGTATAACATCAGACATTCCGGATAATTTACTTGAGTTGTATTTATCCGAACAGGAAATTGCAATAGACTCAGAATTCCATGGTCTTCGACTTTACCGAGACGAAGTGTGCTTAATCCAGATATGCGATGACAAAAAGAATGTTAGTCTTGTAAAACCTGACACTAAAAAGGTGCCTCCCAATTTAAAGCAACTATTAACCGATCCTGGCGTGACCAAAATTTTTCATTTCGCCATTAGTGACGTAGCTTTCATTAAAACCTCACTGGATATTGAAGTGACACCATTTTGCTGTACTAAAGTAATGAGCAAATTAATCAGGACTTACACACAGGGGCATGGATTAAAAGATCTGTGTTTAGAATTGTTGGGACACGAAATCAATAAAGAGCAGCAGCAGACTAACTGGTCGCAAAATAATCTCACTCAAAAACAGCTCGAATATGCGGCAAAGGATGTTTTAGACTTAATTCAGATCTATCATAAACTAAGTCAAATGATGGATAAACGTCCTTCTCTATCTACCGGCACAACCATACGTGAATTGAATAACAAGGCCCAATCCATGCTGCCGGGACTGGTCGAATTATTAATACATGGATACGGAGATAAAGATGGCGGATGGGGAAGCAGCTTGTTTTCTCATTGATTATTCAATTATATGCTTAATATTAGGATATGTATTTTGTTCAGATCAGTGCTTTTTGTTTTTACTGTTTACAGGACTTCTGCTGTGTCTTTCCCTGAAACTTCTTTGTAACCGATCAAAGTCTGATTCTTTCAAAGCCTGTAATCTTCTTAGCTGCTTAACTTGTCTCAAAGTTTGTAAAGAGCGCATATCTGCACCCTCTTTGGAAAAATGCTGTACAGATAAATCACGTAATTCATTTGCATTTATAGATGGTAATTCATGGTCTTCAAAATATTTATTCAAGATAGTTTGCAATTGCCCTACAGTCATCGTTTTACCTTTATTATTTATCCAAAAACTTTCATGACCTTCAATATTGTCAATTAACTTTAAGTAGGATTTCAAAATTTTAATTGCAGGAGGATTGAATGGATAATCACGAAATTTTGAGTTTCTAAAATACAAACGCACCCGTCCTTCATCAAGTTCTGGAATGACGGAATTGATCTTTACAATTTTAACGAGTGATAATCCCAAACCGTAAATAAATTCTAACAACAGTCGTTGCTGGTAACCTTTCAATGTGCTTTGCGGATCATGCTGAAATAATAGGTTAATTTTGTCTATTTCATATCTTTGCTGACCGATTTCTGAAATGTCGCGAGGCAACTTAAAATGCTGAATTGGGTTGTTTGACATATGTTGTGATTCAGCCAAATATTGATAGAACACCTTTATACCACTGATACAAGTCACCAGGGTACTTCTTTTCCAATGCAATACATCTATCTGATACTTGAGAAATGCCTCCAGTTCTCTTACACCAACATTTTCAATTTTCCATTTTTCCGGCAACACCAGTTCCTGATGAAATTTATCACAAAATGCGACCAACATTTGCACTGAATGCAAATAAAGACGTATTGTTCCTGGAACAGATAACTTTTTTACTTGCAAATGCGACTCAAAAAGCCCCATAATTTTAGTGTATTCTGCCTCATCCATAATTCAATATAGAAAAAACTGCATGAAAAAAATTGAAGCGATTATCAAACCATTTAAACTGGAAGAAGTTAAAGAAAACCTTGGTGCTGCTGGTATTCATGGGTTGACAGTTATTGAAGTCAAAGGCTTTGGACGACAAAAAGGGCACACAGAATTATATCGTGGTGCAGAATATATCGTTGATTTTCTTCCAAAAATTAAAATAGAAATTGTAGTACAAGATGAAGATTTAGATAAAGCTGTAGATTCAATTCTAGCAGCAGCCAAGACAGGAAGAATCGGTGACGGTAAAATTTTTATTTCAGATTTGGAAAAAGTTATCCGTATCCGTACTGGTGAAACAGATAATAAAGCTGTTTGAACTTTATCTATTTTCTAGAAGGCTTTGATTCAAAACTGTGACACATGATACCTGATATCTGTACTACGTAGGTAGCAGGTTCTATTTTTGATTTGAATCCAAGTTTGCTGCAGCCGTATGGTTTATCCACATCCCATGTGACTTGATAGTGTTTACATCTGGCACACCTAATTCTTGGAGTATTCTCCATAATCAAGCCTACAATGATTCTCCAAGTTCCGTTTCAATTACCTTATCAAGAACTTTTGACAGCATAAATACATCAAAAGGCTTTACAAGATAATCATTCATTCCCAGTTCCTCACCTTCTGTAATTATTTTATCCAGAGGTTCAATCATTGTAAGTATAACCGGGATATCCTTTAAAATATCATCTGCACGAATATCTTCCAAAAGCTCCATACCGCTCTTATCAGGCATGTGTACATCAGCTATTAATAAATTTATAGTTGTTTGCTCAATAATTTCCAGTGCTTGCTCCCCATTTTCAGCTTCCAGACAGGAAAACCCTAATTCTTGGAGAGCATTTTTAATAATACGACGGGCAGTACTGAAATCATCTGCAATTAAACATGTCATGTTTTTATATTTAT
>CAJWGZ010000142.1 GCA_913041075.1 uncultured Fidelibacterota bacterium
AATATTTATCAAGGAATTTATTGTATTTACTATTCCTTTATCATCCAGACCAATGTCTTTGAGAATACGGTCCCTGGGACCGTGCTGAACAAATTCGTCTGGCAGACCCAGGCGACGTATATTGCCTTGAAAACCATTCTCCAACAGCCAAGCAGAAACGCCATCACCAAAACCACCAGTAACAACACCTTCTTCAATAGTGATGACAGTATTAAAGCGCTGTTTCATTGATTGCAGATATGATTCATCCATTGGTTTTATGAAACGACAATTCACCACTTCGGTAGATACACCTTTTTCATGAAGTAATTGTGCCGCTTTTTCTGCATCATAAACCAGTGGCCCAACTGCTAACACAACAACGTCCGTGCCAGTGCGCACTACATCCCAGCTACCGATAGGTAAAAATTCTGCCTGACCATCTGGATCAAATTCAACTGAACTCGCTTTAGGATAACGGATAGAAAATGGTAATTTTTTCTGATTTAGCGCAGTATATAATAAATGTCGAAATTCCTGTCCATTTTTTGGCGCAGCCACAATCATGTTTTGCACACAGCGAAGATAAGCAATATCCAACGCACCATGATGGGTGGGGCCATCCTCACCAGCGATGCCTGCTCTATCCATACAGAAAACAACCGGCAAATGCTGAATAGCTACATCATGGACAATGTGATCGTACGCGCGTTGAAGAAAAGTAGAGTATATTGCTACTATTGGTCGAACATTTTCTGTTGCAACACCTGCTGCAAACGTAACTCCATGACCTTCAGCAATCCCGACATCAAAATACCTTTTAGGAAACTCCTTTGCAAAAGGCACCAATCCAGTACCTTCTCGCATCGCTGCGGTTATACAAATCGTATCCTTACGATTCCGAGCAATTTCACAAGCCAAATGTCCAAACACATCTTGAAATGAGGGGACTGAAGGTTTTGCAGACTTTTGTAATTGACCATTTGATCCATTACCCTTTACACCATGGTATTTTATTGGATCTAGTTCCGCAACATCCATTCCTTTGCCTTTTTTAGTGATAGTATGTAATAAAACTGGCTGGTTAAGATCCTTGATATTTTTTAATGTATTTACAAGTTCACTTATATCATGACCATCAATGGGACCGAAATACCGAAATCCAAGTTCATCAAATAATACACCTGGAACCAAAAGCGCTTTTAAACTTTCATCTATTTTATGCAGGATCCGCTTGGAAACACTCTTTCCCCATGGTAGAGATTCAGTGATCTTCCAAATCTCATCTCGTATTCTATTATAAAGTGGATTAGTTGTGATGCGGGTTAAATATTTACTAATTGCGCCAACATTTGGGCTTATTGACATTTCATTATCATTTAAGACCACAAGAATTTGAGTATTTAGATTGCCTGAGTTATTCAATCCTTCAAAAGCGAGGCCTCCTGTTAATCCACCATCTCCAATTACAGCAATAACCTTAAAATTTTCATTTTTTTGATTTCGTGCAATGGCAACCCCAAGGGCTGCTGATATTGAGGTAGATGCATGACCTGCACCAAAAACATCGTATTCACTTTCAGTTCTTTTTAGAAAACCACTTAATCCTCCATACTGACGAATTGTTTTCATCTCTTCAACGCGTCCTGTTAATATCTTATGCGCGTAAGCCTGGTGACCCACATCCCATATTAATTTATCTTCCGGAGTATTAAACACATGATGTAATGCTACTGTAAGTTCTACAGCGCCAAGTGTCGATGCTAAATGACCGCCTATTTCCGTTACTGTGTCAATTGTATATTGACGAATCTCATCACATAATTCACTTAATTCTCTACCGGAGTAATTGCGAATATCCTGCGGTGATCTAATCTTCAGTAGATATTTAAGCTGCATGAATCCTTTCCTCTTTAAAAGCCACTGATTTTTTAAATGCAAATTCATGGAAAATAGAAACGCCATTAAGTTCAGGATGAAAAGATAAACCCAAATGTAGACCTGACTGCACGGCGCACGGCGAACCATTAAATGTTGCCAATACATTTACATTGGGCCCACACCGTACGATTTTTGGTGCCCGGATAAATGTTGCATCCATTGGCTGTGATTTACCAATAATATCGACATTCAATGGTACACAAATAGAATGTATTTGTCTACCGGAGGCATTCCTTTCTACATCTACATCAAGCAATCCTAGTGTCTTTATTCGTTTATCTTTCGCCTGGTTGGACATCATAATCAACCCGGCACAAGTGCCCAAGACAGGATTCGTATTGGCAAAGGAAGTTATATACTCATAAAAACCGCTGCGGGTCATTAATTTTGTCATTGTGGTTGACTCCCCACCCGGAATTATTAATCCACCGACATGGTTCAAATCGCTTGGATACCGTACCAAAGATTGTTCCAATTCCAGTTGCTCAAGAATCAAGCGATGCTTATTAAAATCGCCTTGCAGGGCTAAGATGCCAATTTTCATTACCAACCGCGTTCCTGAAGTAATTGATCTTCTGGGATCTCAGAAATATCGAGTCCTTTCATGGCTGATTTAAGTCCTGTCGAGACTTTAAGCAGTTTGTTTGGATCCTGATAATACGTCACTGCTTCTACTATCGCCTGGGCACGACTTGCCGGATCTTCTGATTTGAATATTCCGGATCCCACAAATACAGTTTCTGCTCCCAGCTGCATCATTAGGGATGCATCCGCTGGAGTGGCTATACCTCCAGCTGCAAAATTCGGTACCGGTAATTTCCCTAATTTTGATACTTGCTGCACCAGGCTAAAAGGGGCACCCATATCCTTTGCTGCCGCCATCAATTCATCGTCATCCATTTTGGTTAATTGCTTTATTTTGGATTGAACTTCTCGCATATGGCGAACAGCCTCGACAATATTGCCGCTCCCCGCTTCTCCTTTTGTTCGAATTAGGGCAGCGCCTTCGCCAATGCGGCGCAAGGCTTCACCCAGGTTCCTGCAACCACAAACAAATGGTACCTTAAAGGAATGCTTCCAGATATGATTTGCTTCATCAGCCGGTGTTAATACTTCGCTTTCATCAATAAAATCGATTTCTAAGGCCTCCAAGATCTGAGCTTCTGCGAAATGGCCAATTCTGCACTTGGCCATAACCGGTATGGATACAGTTTTTTGAATATCTTGGATCATGGCAGGATCACTCATGCGTGCAATACCGCCATCAACACGAATATCTGCTGGAATTCGTTCCAAGGCCATTACAGCTACCGCACCAGCATCTTCTGCGATCTTAGCTTGCTTGGCGTCGGTTACATCCATGATAACTCCGCCTTTTAGCATTTCTGCAAGGCCAACCTTTACTTCATA
>CAJWGZ010000143.1 GCA_913041075.1 uncultured Fidelibacterota bacterium
AGGCCAGACCCGTTTCATTGGATTTTGTGTGTGCCATACTCCAAATAGCTGGTTTAGTCATTCGATCCTAGCACGGCTGAGTAAACATCATCCTCTTCATCAGCAGTGAATTTTGTTTCATTACTATCTGTATCAGAATCTAACTCATCTTCTTTTTCATCTACCGGGGCGCTATTTGCTGCCAGTTCTTCAGCATAGGACGTGGTGTATTCCTGTCCTTTCCAGGTAAATGCGTGGCCGGTGCCAAGCAGTGCCCGAGCTTCAGCGAAAGCTTCATTAAAAGTTTCCGGTTCGAGCTCTTCCCCTGCATTTTCAGTTTCTTCAATTATCACATCTATCGCTTCAATTGCCTCAGCGATATAGGCTTCAGCGCGATCGTCAAGAACAACTTCTTCTGAATGATCTTCATAAGGACTCTCATAGGATAACTCTGGGGCACGGTTATTAGCACTCATTATCATCAACATTGCAATGATTCCGAAAGACAGTGTTACGAAAACTACTCTGCCGCGTCTGGTTTTTGATTTATTCATTTTTTCTCCTTTGCATTTTTGTTTATGATCGCATTTTGTTGCAATCGATAGGTTTTACATGGCAGGCACGGAATCAGTTCCATTAATTATTTGCAATAGTCTTGATTTGTGAGCGTTGTCACAATGTAAGTATTGTTTTCAAAAATATTGGAACCTCGATGGATACGAGAGTATATAATAAGGTCGCGACCTCCTGGCAGGGGTTTTTACAAATAGGGTCTAAGCTCAGTTATATATTGTATTGGTTATAAATAATGAAAATGGTAAGCTTTTTCAGATACATAGTTATATAAATAATGAAAAATAAATCAACGCTAGTATTTATTACTCTCTGCGCGCTAGTGCCAATTATCTTTATTACGGTAGCTTTTTTTGGACCAGGAAAAGAAGTGCCTATCTCCTTACAAGGACCGAACGCTTTTGGTTTCGATGATGAAAAGATCACCAAGAAATATGATTATATAGAAAAGAAGGAAAAGGAAAAACGGGAAAAATTTAAAAAAGAGGTGGAAAAAATATGGGATTCCTACAAGGAATCAACATCGAAGACCTATGTTTCTTACAGCAATGATCTTACTTCCCGATCCATAATCGATTTTGAAAAAGGGGAGGTGACTATAGAGGTGATCGTGGATGAAAATGAAAGCAAAGACGGTTCTTACAACCTTGATCTAAACCCGGATCAAAAGATTAACATCACTCAAATAGGCAATGTGAAAAATATTATTCTTTCTATCAACGCATCACTAATTAAAACGATAACTTTTTTCGCGTTACAAGATAAAAAAGATGATGGCGATCAAGATGGATCGAGAAGAGGCAAAGGCCTTAATTCTAAATTTTTTCGGCAATTGAATAATGTTCTGAAAGAAAAAGGAGACGACGGAAAACCGATTTTGAAAGATCAATTAGTTGATGCCAGCGGTAAGGTTGTTAAAGGTATGGGCAATACGATGGATTTTGCTAAATCTGTTGTCAATACACAAACCAAGAAAGTCCGGATGCATTTTTCAAAGGATGGAAAAAAACGGACCATTTTTTCCATCAAGATACCGATGAGTGATGATCATATTGCCAAGCGCAGGGACAGATATAAGGACCTTATTGTTATAGAGGCAAGAAGGTTTAATATCCCTCCGGAAATCGCATTGGCAATTGCCGAAACAGAATCGGCTTTTAACCCCAAGGCAAAGTCGCATGTTCCCGCCTATGGATTAATGCAATTGGTTCCGAAAACGGGTGCCCGGGATGCTTACCAGTGGATCTATAAAAAGGATAAATATGTCAGCGGCAAATACCTATACAAACCCAAGAACAATGTTGAACTGGGGTGTGCTTATTTATCCATGATCAGGCATCATTATTTTTCTGGTATTCGTGATGACGAACGAGCGTACCTTTGTGCCATACCAGCTTACAATACAGGTGTTGGGAATGTCTCCAAGGCTCTCGTTGGCAAAGCAAACATTAAGGAAGCATCTAAAAAGGCAAACAAGATGGATAGGGATAAATTGTATGATAAACTATATACAGACCTCAGCAGTAAGGAAGCAAAGAATTATCTAAAAAAGGTCTGGACTAAAAAAGAAAATTATAAATGATCAGCCTTTTGTTTTTGCGAGATTCATCCGCAAAATAAATACCCGCAGCGAACTGAGAATAATTGTACCAATAATTACAACATAGACAACGCGGGCCATGTATTCAGCACCAGGCATACCGGCCTGGATCACTGCCTGAATCAGTACAGCAGCAGCCAGTCCCCGGGCAAAAACTGCATTAACCAGTTGTCGCTGGTCTTTTGGCATCCCCTTAGTTAATGGCATTGATCCCATGCGAGTAATCATGATCAGCACCGATAAAATGCTACCGATAACCAGCGCTGTTTGATCCGTAATATCAAGTAGGATACCCACATAAATGAAAAACAGCGCTTTCAGAAAAAAGGAAATCAAATTGTAATACCGTTTCTCAGTTGCTGAGGTTACTTCGACTCCAAGGTCACCCTGGATGGCTTTTTGTTTTTCCGCAACCGACCTGGAAAGAATCCCTTCTTTTATAGAGGAAAGTTGCTTTGAGTTATTCAAAATCAATCCCAGGAATAAAGCAGCAATAGGTCCATTGCCGCCAAAGTATTCCGTTGCCAAATAAACCAGTAATAAATATGCAATCGTAATAATATAATTCTGTTCTTCAAACACTCTGATAACAATCCATATTATGCCGCCCAAAACACCGATAAATCCAGCAATAGCAAATAATTCAATAAGGTAAGTGAGTGTTTTTTGAACACCAAAAATTCCAGTAGTATAAACTTCTATAACTGATAAGGTTGCCACAATACAGAATACATCTGTAAGTGCAGATTCAAGTGCCAATCTGGAAAATAACTTTCCTCCTACACGTATCTGACTCAATATAGGAATCACAAATGAAGATGATACACCAGCAAGAGAAAACCCAATAATCATTGATGCCATCATTGTTGTTCCATCAAGATGATATTGATGGATATAGTAAAATATTCCCCCCACTACGATTGTGGAAATAACAAAATTGTATATTGTCAGGATGAGACTGGAAGAAAATTCCCTGATCAGCGAGGATAGATTAATATTAAATGCACCATCAAAAATCAGGATCAATAGAGTGAAGGTCGTGCATACTGGCGCAACGGAAGCTAGATCCTCTGGCGATGTGTATCCAAACCCATTGGGGCCGATAAGAAATCCAAGTATAATAAGAAACAATACATCGGGTATATTGGTCCGGCG
>CAJWGZ010000144.1 GCA_913041075.1 uncultured Fidelibacterota bacterium
CACTAGGTTATCCTGTCCCTGAATTTGCACATTTGCCAATGATCCTTGGTCCAGATAAAAAACGCTTGAGCAAGCGCCATGGTGCGGCAGGAATACAGGAGTTTCGGGACGCAGGATATGCTGCAGATGCACTATTGAATTATCTGGTGATGCTGGGCTGGAATCCAGGAACAGAACAGGAGTTATTTACCCGAGAAGAAATGGTGGCCCAGTTTTCCATTCAAAAAGTGCAGAAAAAAGGTGCTGTATATGATGAAAAAAAGTTGCACTGGATCGCGGGGCAGCATTTAGCCAGAGTTTCTGAAGATGAAATATTACAGTCAATTCGTAGCGAAGAGCCGAACTGGCAGCGCCATGCCAAAGATGAATATATACACCATATACTGAAACTGATGAAGATCCGGGCCAAGACATTTAATGAACTCAAAGATATGACCGGCTATTTCTTTTCTGACCCGGTAACATTTGATCAGGAAGCAGCCGCCAAGCGCTGGAAGGACAAGTCATTGAATAAATTGATCGAAAAGTACATCCAGCGCCTTGAAAATATCGCTAATTGGTCTGCTGCTGACCTGGAAACAGCATTGCGCGCCACGGCAGAAGACATGGCTGTATCCGCGGCCAAACTGATCCATCCAGTACGTTTGGCAGTATCTGGCCAATCAGAGGGACCGGGTTTGTTCGAATTGCTGGAATTACTAGGTAAAATGACTTGTATTCGCCGGCTACGTAAAGCACTAACTATATTTCCGCTGACCAATGACTGAAAAACAGCGCAACTTCATTCAACGCATTATTGAAGATGATAATATCACCGGAAAATTTGACCAGCGGGTCCATACCCGTTTTCCACCAGAACCAAATGGTTATTTACATATTGGCCATGCTAAGGCTATTTGTTTGAACTTCAATATTGCGAAAGAATATGGTGGCAAGTGCAACTTGCGATTTGATGATACCAATCCTGTGGCTGAGGAAGAAGAATATGTCAATGCCATCCAGGATGATGTAGCCTGGCTTGGGTACGATTGGGAAGACCGGTTATGCTTTGCTTCCGACTATTTTGAAGAAATGCATGGGTTAGCCATCCAGTTGGTCGAACAGGGAGACGCATTTGTCTGCGATCTGACCAGCGATGAAATCAGAGCAACAAAGGGAACCTTGACCGAGCCAGGCAAGGATAGTCCCTACCGAAAGCGCAGTGTGGCAGAAAACCTGGACTTGTTTGCCCGTATGACTGCTGGCGAATTTTCCAATGGGGAACGGACATTGCGGGCAAAGATTGATATGGCCCATCCAAATTTGAATATGCGTGATCCAGTCATATACCGCATTATCCATGCCAGCCATCATCGAACAGGAGATAAGTGGTGTGTATATCCAACCTATGACTGGGCCCACGGTCTGGAAGATTCGATAGAGGGTGTAACCCATTCTCTCTGTTCGATCGAGTTCGAGGATCACCGCCCCTTATATGACTGGTGCTTGGAAAAATTGGGTGTTTATCACCCCCAACAAATTGAATTTGCCCGGTTAAATCTTGACTACACGGTTATGTCAAAGAGAAAACTAAAACAGCTGGTTGATGAAGAACATGTATCTGGCTGGGATGATCCACGAATGCCGACAATATCAGGCATGCGTCGCCGCGGATATACCGCTGTTGCGATCCGCAATTTCATGGCCGAAGTAGGGGTGGCAAAACGAGATAATGTCATGGAATTGGCCAAGCTGGAATACCACCTGCGGCAGGATCTTAATCAACACACTGAGCGGCGTATGGCCGTCCTACAGCCCTTGAAAGTTGTGATTACAAATTACCCGGCAGAAGCCACGGAAACATTAGCAGCTGTCAATAATCCGGAAGATGCCGCTGCCGGTATGCGGGAAATCAGCTTTGGACGGGAACTTTATATTGAGCAAAATGATTTTATGGAGGACCCTCCTAAAAAATTCTTTCGCCTGGCGCCGGGCAGGGAAGTGCGCCTGCGTTACGCATATTTTTTAACCTGCGAGGAAGTGCTCAAAGATGACCAGGGCAATCCTGTGGAACTCCACTGTACGTACGATCCAGAGACGAAAGGTGGTAACGCACCAGATGGTAGAAAGGTAAAAGCCACTTTGCATTGGGTCCATGCCCAGGACGCGGTACAGGCCAGAGTGCATTTATATGATCGTCTTTTTTCTGTGCCTAATCCAGACTCGGCAGATAATTTTCTCGAAGCCATGAATCCGCTTTCCCTGGAAGTTTTATCCGATTGTATGCTGGAACGCTCGCTGGCAGATGTACCAGTGGGTACAACAGTACAATTCGAAAGACTGGGCTATTTCTGCGCGGATCCAGATACTACAAACGATAGTCTGGTCTTCAATAGAACGGTACCACTAAGGGATTCCTGGTCCAAGATTGGAAAAAAATAGTAAACCGATCAACAATTTTGCGCTGGATATACTAATTCATTTGCAACTAATTTACATACCATGAACCTCGCGAAAAGACCATTGTACAATCTCTGTATGATGGTCATCTCGGTCAATTTCCTTGCAGCAGCACCAAAATTATACCTGTATTTACTGCCTTTTGATAATATTAATAACGAACAGGCCATTGCCTGGCTCGGTTCGGGATTTACGGATATGTTAACCAAGGAAATGACGCCCTTGGATGGTCTATTTTTACGCAATCGTGATGATCTGGAAAATATCATGAATAATCGGGCACTACTGTTAAAACAGCCGCGGGACTCACGGAATATCCTGGCACTGGGTAAATTTTCCCGCAAGGTAGATGAAATATCCGTTGACATGCAGTTTATTGATATAGCCAATTGGGAAGAATTGGACCGGCGGGAGGTAATCGGTAGCTACAATAATATACCACAATTGAATAATGTACTGGCCGAAGTAGTAAAAACTGTGTGTATTCCATACCTGCCCCAGAAAAAAACTACCAAAAAAATATATCCCGATTTTACCACGCCGCAGGCAACAGCCATTCCAAAAACATTTGGCGATAGGGGAGCGGTCATTACATCATCCATCGATGATGCCATTGCCGACCTGGAACGATCCATGGATTTTGTGATTGGTGCCCGTGGTAAACCGAAAGAAGCGCCGGCCAAGGAACCTGTCGCGGAAGACGAATGGGTAGTTGATATCAATAATCGGCCCTTCAATGAACCTTCACCAGAAAATGTGAACAATACCGCTCTACTGGATCAGGTACTGGCCAATTTAATGGACAAACCGTATGATGTTTTTATTTACAAGCCGACCTATGTATATGATGAAGATGAAGATGATA
>CAJWGZ010000145.1 GCA_913041075.1 uncultured Fidelibacterota bacterium
TTCTCGATTATGGTTGTAACACGGGCAGGCATGCTTTAAATGTAAAGCAGGCCTATGGATATAATGTAATGGGTGCGGATATTAATCCTGCGGCCATATCAGTAGCGCAAAGAAAGGGAATTCCAGCGGAACTGATTACCCCGAAATTTTTTGAGAAGTACAAATTCTCATTTGATATCATAATAAATTCACATGTTTTGGAACATGTGGACGACCCCAAAGATTTTTTGGTAAATATCCGAGGATTGTTAAAGGAAGATGGTACTTTTGTGATTGCAATACCGCAGGAGAGAATTCGAGGTGACATCACTCCCTTGCAAATCCTATATTTTCTTAGCAGACTAAAATTTGAAAACCCGCACAAGCACAAGTTCTCCAAAGACCAATTATTCACGCTGTTGAAGGAAGCAGGATTTGTACCACAAGACTACATTTTCTGTAATTTATTACCACCATTCTTAACAAAACATTTGATATACCTAACATCCAGAAGCCTTGTTGTAAAATGTACTAAAAACTAGCCTCACCATTTGCAGTGGGCTTGGTAAATCAAATATCCTATATGTAGTAATCCTATTGTTGGAGGAAAGAAAAGATTCAAACTCGTTGATTGAATTAACTTCTGGACCTTTCGTATTACGTAGTGATCTGGGACTTGGATATGCCTAAATAAGGATCAGTTTTTGTGCAGGTTATATCCGTACAACCACTAAAATAATATTCCACATAAATTATGGAGTAATGATCTTTTAACCTTTTGGTATGATACAAATAATTTCCAGTGGAACTAATTTTTAGTATGAATTACGATCCAAATAAAAAACCTATCAATCAATCCCGGCGACCAGAATTGGAAATGGATGACCAGTGGATCATCCAATTTCTACATAAAACCCATTTTGGACACATTGCCACCAGAGATGGTGACCAGCCCTTTGTTATACCGACAACATTCTGGTATTCTGAAGAAAATCACGAGATTTATTTTCATTCGAATGCATTCGGTCGCATCAGGTTTAATGCGGATAATTATTTAGAGGTATGTTTCGAATGTTTTAGTTCTGGCCGGTTATTGCCGTCCAACATACCGTTGGAAAAAAGTGTCCAGTATGAAAGTGTTATGGCTTTTGGGAAAGTGCAGGTGATTAAAAGCTTGGATGAAAAAAGGGAAAAACTAAATGGGTTATTGCAAAAATATTTTGGTGAGATGGATTCGGGAAAAGATTATAGGCCGATTACCAATAATGAAATAAAAAGAACATCTGTTTACCGGATAAAGATCGATCATTGGAGTGGAAAACGAAACTGGCCGGAAAGAGCAGATCAGGCAGAAGAAGGTGAATGGCCAGACCTGGACACGAAGTGGTTTGAATTTTATTAAAAGTATTTTCTCCAGGTATCCGTGGATTTTGGCCAGCGAGCCGTGACCTTTTTTAGATTTGTCCAGAAATCTACACCACTGCGGCCAGTGATATCGCCATGGCCGTATTTGGATTCGTTCCAGCCTCCAAAACTATAGGGCTCCCGGGGCACTGGGACCCCAATATTAATTCCCACCATCCCTGCTGATGCGGATTCAGATATCATTTTGGCAACTTCTCCAGATGTGGTGAATACTGCTGCTGCATTTCCGTAGTGGTTTTCATTTTCGATCTTCATGGCATTCTCCAGGGTATCCGTGCGAATAATGGATAGCACCGGTCCAAAGATTTCTTCTTTCGCGCAGGGCCAATTTGGATCCACTCCATCTAAAATAGTGACACCTAACCAATACCCATTTTTATACTCTTCAGGCTGCGGTGCGGTGCGTCCATCAATTAAAACCCGGGCACCCATTTTTTCAGCATCATCAATATAGTTCGTAATCCGATCCAATGCAGTTTTACTTATAATCGTACCCATATCCACCCCAAGCTCAAATGCCTTTGCTTCTTCAACTAATTGGTCAATAATATGATCTATGTCTGCAACACCGATAGCAACGCTGGCAGCCATGCATCTCTGCCCCGCACTGCCCATAGAACTGGCCAATAATCCTTTTGCAGTAGAGTCCTGGTCTGCATCCGGCACAACAATCATGTAGTTTTTGGCGCCACCCAGGCATAAGGCCCGTTTTCCAAGCGCTGTTGAACGGGAGTAAACAATTTTCGCTACATTAGATGAGCCCACAAATGCCACCGCTTTGATATCCGGATGGTCGCAGATCCCCTCCACCGCTACACGAGAGCCATTTATAACACTGAACACCCCATCAGGCAGGCCTGCTTCCTTTAAATATTCAGCAATCTTTAATGCAGAGAGTGGTGTCTGCTCCGATGGTTTTAGAATGAAGCAGTTCCCTGTTGTAATGGCCAATGGGATCATCCACAGTGGGACCATAGCCGGAAAATTAAAAGGTGTAATCCCAGCCACCACCCCCAGTGGTTCATGGGTCATTGTACAGGTAACACCCGCACCTACGGGTGACGAATCACCCCTTAAAACGCTGGGCAATGATGTAGCGAATTCCACCACTTCTTTACCGCGGAGAATACTGCCCTTTGCATCGGCTACGGTTTTTCCGTTATCCAGAGCAATAAGGTAGGCCAGCTCTTCCAGATTTTTTTGCATTATGGATTTCAAATTGAACATAACCTCTGCTCGGTCACGGATATTCTTTGAAGCCCAGTCCGGGAATGCTTTCTTTGCACCTTGAACAGCATCATCAAGATCAGAAAAGTTGGAATCAGGCACTGTAGCGATCTCCTTATCATAATAAGGTGAAATGACTGCAATGGTATTACTAGAATTAGAACTCAGGTACCTACCATTAATCCAATTATTTTGTGTACCGAAGTCTTGAAATTGAATATTATTCATAAAAAATTTTAAGTTTTTTTCCCTTCATCTAGATCATAGGTAAACCAGTAATCTTTTTCCCTGATCTGGTAATCGATCAAAATATGTTTCGACTCCCGAAATTCATCCAATCCTTCAATCCCTAGTTCACGTCCGCCACCCGACATTTTCATCCCTCCAAAAGGAGCAGCCTCATTGTCTGTTAAAGGATCATTGATCCAGAATGACCCTGCCTTAATATCATCGGCTGCAGTCAATGCCTTTTCCATATCATTGGTATAAATATTACAGCCAAGACCATATTGCGACGTGTTCGCTAATTCAATGGCTTCATCCAGGTTTTTAACTTTTTGGATCGGAATGATCGGGCCAAACGTTTCCACATTCATCATTTCCATTTCGCTGGTAACCTGGGCAATGGTTTCTTCAGTGTATGGATTTTCAACATCAAAGGTTTGGCCA
>CAJWGZ010000146.1 GCA_913041075.1 uncultured Fidelibacterota bacterium
GTTGGGACAGGATCGTATTTTGCAGAAAATTCGAATAAGGTGAAATAATCAGCTTCAGCACCACGCGTGACCGGGTTATGACTTGGTGGGAAATCAATATCTGAAAATTCATAAACCATTGGATCTGTCATGAGCGAAAAATTGGTGAATGCAAAAGTTTTTTTATAATCAAGTTTTGAGTTGACATTTGACGTGATCGGTGTACCATCAAAAACATGATGAGCAGCATCAATACCATCTTCGGCTAAGGCAATATCATAGGTGTCAGTGGCGGAACACATGGCAAAAAGGAAGCCACCGTTTCCTACATAGTCACGGATCAGACGAGAAAGAGCTTTCTTTTGCTCATGAACTGTAAGATAACCGAGGCCTTTAGCCATGGCTTCAGATTTTGATTGTTGCTCAATATACCACTGTGCGGTGTGATAATTCCGGTAGAATTTACCGTATTGACCAGTAAAATCTTCATGATGGAGATGTAGCCAATCATATTTTTCTAATTCACCTTGGAATACTTCTTCATCCCATAGTGTTTTATAGGGCACCTCCGCATAGGTTAAGGCCAGTGTGACAGCATCATCCCACGGCTGTTTATTTTGGGGAGTATAGATGGCGATTCTTGGTGCCTTTTCCAAAAGAACGATATCCATATTATTTTGTTCAATTTCGGTATAGATATCTAAAACGCCATTGGCTGTTATACGATTAAAACTCACTCCGCGTATTCTACATTCTTGTGCTATGGGTGAATAATAGTCTATTAGGAATGAACCACCACGATAATTTAACAACCACTCAATGTTTATATTTTTTTCCAGTGTCCAAAAAGCTATCCCATAGGCCTTTAAATGATCTTTTTGGATCTGATCCATTGGTATTAATAGCTTATCAGCAGCCGCGACAAGTTGTAGAAATGAAATAACGATAATTATCAGTCGTTTCATTTAGCTTTCCACTACGTTTTTCAACTGCCTCATGCGCATCCTTACTGGTTCAGCCAGCATGGACATGGGGTAGGCCTCTAATAAATTATTATAAAATTTCATTGCCTTATCAATGTCTCCATAGAATTGTTCATTAATTTCACCCTGGATTGTAATTCCTTGTGGAGCAAATGGAGTTTCTTGTAATAGTTGTGCAATATTTAACGAAATGCTTACATCTTCCAACAATGACCTTAACAAACATTCTCGAAGCATCACTATGGGCAAAATAGATACATCCGGGTAATTTTCCCTAATGAAGGCCAACATTTCAGCTGCTTCTACTAACTTGTACTGCAGCAGCAGTCTTTCTGCAATTGAGTATTGTACTAACGCTTCCTTATCTGTTTCGCTACCAAAGGTGTAATGCTGCGCAATAATATCCCGCAATTCCATTAAATCGTTAAAATATTTATCGCTCGGCAAGACATTTACGATCACGGAATCTAGAACTGTTTTAGCCGTATCAATTGTGCCTGTTAAAAATGTTAAATGGATTTCTTTCATCGTAAATGGGCTGATACTGGTGTTATTTTTTGTCCGATGCTGCACTTTATAATGGTTGCGGGCAGCTTTTAAATTTCCTTCTGCGATAAAAGTGTCTCCAATGCGGAGTAAAATATTTTGCCGAAGATTTTTATCTGGACGTGATGCCAACGCAGATAAATATGAAGTGCGGGCCCCATCAAAGTCTCGTGTGATCTTGAATTGAATTTCACCAAGTCGAAAATGTGCCTTTGGTGAAAATGATGAAGCAGGCAGTTCTTGCAAAACCCTTTTGTAGAGTTCAAATGTTCTTTCGAGTGATTCACGAGATCTCGGTGAAATCTGTAAAAATTCGTTTTTGAAAAATAAATTATCAGGATAAAAAACGACTAATGAATTGTTCCGATTTTTAGGCAATAGTTGATCTTCATATGTTTTACCAAGGCCTAATAATGCTTCTCCGATGATTTTTGGGGATAGTTCTAATTCAAGATGTAGAAGTTCCTGATAAGCTTTGATAGACAAATCATATTGATTTTCCTTGCGTAAATTTCCAGCAAGTAAAAGCCAGCGATTAAAATCTGCATTGTTGTGCAGCCCCATCGAACGATGAGTACTTAGTGCCTCATTGTAGCGACTAGTCTTAAAATAATATCCTGCCAATAATTTATTGATAATCACATGGTTATTTTCAAGAGAAGAAACGAGTTTTTTCTCTATTAGCAGATGATTTTCGGGATCGTCACTCATTAGTAACACCCGATCAGTCACAAGCTTTTCTTGGTGCGGGTGCTCTATGATATAGATTAAATATTCGTCTAGAGCACGATCATAAGTTTGCCTTGAGTAGTAATAATTTGCCAAATCTAGAGCCAACATATCTATTTGACCTAATTTGCTTCTGCCCCGTTTAACTAATTCTTCCATTTCTTCAGTTAATCCAAGCCGACTAAATGTATGCACCAACATCCTGTAAATACTTATATTAGTACCATAGGCGGTTTCAAAATCATGCCAAATCTTGGCAGCCCTTATTTTATCCTCTTTTAAAAATACTATTTCACCGAGCTCTATATAGGCTTGTAGATCATTGGGGTTCAGATCGATCCAAACTTCAACTAATTGAGCTGCTGACTCTAGTTCCCCTGTCCGTTTAAGTATTTCCTTCAGGCGCTGGTAGGCCTGCCGGTTACCAGGGTTTTCCTTAAGCATATCTTCGTAAAGGGTACGAGCCCGCTCGATATCGCCTTTTCGCTCCATTAATAAGGCATTTTGAATTAAATCCCTTCCTTGGGGTATTACCGTAATTTGCGCAAAAAGAATACTGCAGCTGATCATGATTATTGCTTTATTCATTGAATGTAGAATCTGTCGGCACTATTTGTTCTTCTGATTGACTTAGCGCGTTGAAATAACGACGAATCATGGTTTGATAATCACGGGAATACCCCGCTTTCAAGGATTGATTTAATGCTTCCATAGCCAGGCTTCTGCGTTGACCATAATCCACAGGTAATCCAGATGGACCTTCATACACAATTTCATTAGCTGTTTCTGCTTTTCTCTCCTCTTTAAAACCTCTCTGCGTCAAAGATTTCTGACTATCGAGCATCCGCGAGAGAATTCGTTGTTGGCGTTCTTTTGTACGTTGCTGATATCTCTTATTTTGAAAATCTTTGATCACTTCATCAATATCTTCTGCAATACCGCCCAGATCCCCTAGCCCTTGCTCACCAGATTGCCTTGTTTCACTCATTAATTGCTGTAAACTTTTTTGAACTTGCCGTTGCTGCTTCAGCAAACGTTGCATAAGACTTTG
>CAJWGZ010000147.1 GCA_913041075.1 uncultured Fidelibacterota bacterium
GACAATCAATTTTCGAAAATCCTCTGTATTTGGCATTAGATGTTTGAAATTGACCATAAATTATACTGGCCAGCAATAGAATTGGGATAACGGGCTTCACCTAAACTGGTATCAATTATTAAGAATTATGAAGATTTTTCTTGATTGCCCTCCAGCAAAAAGCTCATTCAATTTAATGCCCCACTAAGATGAATGTAATTTTCAGTTTAAAATCTGTAAAAAGTTCGCAAGCCAAATCGACGCGGTAACCCATAATCCTGTTCCAACACGCCAATATACCCGTTTTGACCTGTCCAACTGATATATTCCACATCCATCATATTTTGCACCCAGGCAAATATGCTCCAGGGACCCATTTCGAAACCAACGCGGGCGTCAACAAGTGTTCGAGCATCATCACGTAACTGATTGAATTCATCTCTACTGGATAATTGACTTTGTTTTTCATCGATAAAATCAGCTTGCAGTTGGGACACAAACATGATATTGCTACTGACTGGTAAACGAAAATCAGCTAAAATATTCCAAGTATATTTGGGGAATGAGGAAATCGTATTTCCGGAAAAATCGCTATCCATATCAACGAAAGGTTCTTCATCATCATACTGCCCATTCCCGTTAACGTCAGTATATTCTTCGCCTTCGTTCCAATAGCCATTAAAATAATTATCACGGAACACATTAAAAACAGCATTGGTTATACCAAGCCCACCCATAATTGTCAAAGCGTTATTGAGCAACCGAACGGAAACCTCTGTTTCCATTCCTTTTAACAATGCGCTGGCAGCATTACTGATTGTATAGCCCTCATAAAGATCCTGGAAAATAGCCTGCTGCATATTGATATAATCCATTACAAAAATGGCTGTATTTAGATACATTGTATTTTTACGGTTACCAGTTTTGATCCCCAATTCGTAGTTGGTAATGAATTCCGGTTTAAAGGGAATTGCGACCGATTCCCAACTGGATACGTAATCCAGATTAAAACCACCGCTTTTGTATCCTTTTGATATGGTACCAAAAAGATTTGTCTGCGGTGTGGCGGCATACTTAACACTCAAATTGGGAGTTACAGCATTCCAACTAGCAGTACTGTCAAAATAGCCATCAGGTTCATTATCATGATCCAGGTCTGGCGGAAAATGGATATAACCAAACGTAGGTAAGCCATCTTGCCTGTATGTAAAGTCTTTGTTATCTTGACTATATCGCACCCCAGCAGTAAGTGTTATTTTTTCATTAAAATGATAATCCGCTGACGTAAAGGCCCCCACACTCTCGGTGGAACCGCCGCCATAAGGATGTACTGTTACACCATCATATTGCCGGGCTAGAAACATGGGGATACCTGCGTAGATGTGGAAAAATAAAGGTTTTGGGAAAACCGGTCCATCAAGACTTTCTTCCATATGATAGTAGTATATACCAGCAAGCCAGGAAAAACGTTTATTTGACATTGATTCAAGACGCAACTCAGCGCTTTTTTGTTCGCCAAGGTCCGTCCATTCTCCAGTCAACAAATCCAAACCAATTCCGTCCTCATCATTAAAATAGCGTCTTTCACCATCACGAAGGCCAAAATTTCCAACGAGGTTTAGGTTACTGTTAATTTTATATAAAGCATTCAGGGAAATGCTACGTACAAGCCTTTTGCTCCAGCCGGATCTATTATGATTGTATGATTGATTTCCATCATCGGTAATATCACCATCGGTACCTTCAAGATATGGCATATCTTCCGGGTAAACTTTATACAATTCTACAGCGAGCGAATCTAATCGCTGTCTATTAAAATTGGGCACATTACTATCAAAATGCCAGTCGGAGACATGATCACCCATCTGTGTATTGTATTGACTAAAATAATCATAACTTAGATCAACCGTCAGTTTTGGTGATGGCAAGGCACGGAAAGCATAACGTATACCAATGTTATCCTTATAAATATCATCACTTTTAGCATATTCACTGGAATTGATTTGATGGGCATTTAAATCAAATGAATTCAGTGATAGTCGCTGATATATTTTATCAGTTAATTGAAAATTTGTTGTTGCCTTGATCTGCCGGTGTCCAGCATTTCCGCTTTCAACTCTTACTGAGCCAGATCTGCCAGGCTTTGGTTTTATTGTTATTAGATTAATCACTCCAGAGATGGTATTGCGGCCAAATAACGTACCTTGAGGTCCACGTAAAAATTCCACGCTTTCCAAATCAGCTACATCCAAGACAATAAAATCGGGTCTTCCCATTACAATACCATCAAGGTAAACACCTTCCGTTGTTGCCATGCCAGGGTTCCTGGCACCACCAGAAATTCCGCGTATGTTAAAATTATCGACAGAAGATTCTTCCCGTACAAACACATTCGGAACCATTACAGTTAAATCCTCTATCGAAGTAGCTCCCATATCCTCTATCGTCTCCTTACGCATGGCCACCATCGATATCGGCACTTCCTTAATCGTCTCTTCCTTCTTCCGGGCCATTACCGTTACTTCCTGGCCAAATAGGTTGCCCTGATCCAGCACAATTGTTAAATCTATAAGCGCATCACTAGCCTGATAGGTCTGCCGAAAAGAAGAATAACCAATGTATGATGCCACTATTACAAAATCACCTTCTAGTTCATATTGAAAAGTGAAGCGGCCTTCACTATCTGAGGCACTGCCTATGGTGGTACCCTCTACCATTATATTCGCACCGGGAAGTGAACGGCCATCCTGATCGGTTACTATGCCATTGACATCTACCGCCATAAGTAGATTGCCAATACAAAGAAATGCCGCCAGTTGAATTTGGATATTTGCGCCCATATGTCTCATATTGATGCTACCTCCTTAACGATTGCTGGAAAATAAACTATGATTATTGAATAAAATATTCAATTTATTATAAACAAAAATCCGACCGGATTTTGATATTAAAATATTAATCTTAATTATTCGTTTTCTTGTCTTTCATAATTATAGTCTTTTTTATCATTCTTTGAATGGATACTTCCGGATTTAGCTTGACGACATCTGCTAAAGGAATCCAGGTCACATCATGTGATTCATCGCTGATAATTACTGCTTCTCCAGTAGGGTCAGCTTCAATTAAAAACCGGACATCATAATGCAGATGCCCAAGTTCAGAATTATTTTGTGGAATTTCGTGTATATCCAAATCAAATATTTCTTCACTCAAAACTTTAAATTGTTGAATTCCAGATTCTTCTTTTGCTTCCCGTAA
>CAJWGZ010000148.1 GCA_913041075.1 uncultured Fidelibacterota bacterium
ATGCAAATTCATTTACGGTATATGCTGCTGATAATGACGATGGTTTAAAGTTAAGCACCTTTGAATATGACACTGGTTTTGATCTCTGGTTTAATACGGCAGGAGATGAAATTGCGAGTTTCGGAAATCCAAATGGGATTGATATGTATGAAAATGAGATCGTGTTAACGCTAGATCAGCTTGGCATTGAAGCATTTCATAATGAAAACGGGATTATTACCAGTAGTTACCAAATTGATCTAGAAGGAAATGCAAGGGCGGTCACAATGATTAATGGCGATGAATTTTATGTCGCTTGTGAAGATGCCGGTGCCTTTAAGTTAGAGACAGGTTTTTCTGCTCAATCAGAAGGGAAAATTCAGTTTGCAAACGATCTATTTGTCACACACATAGCTGTGAATAACAATCAATTGGCATTGTCATGTGCCAGTAATGGACTTGCCCTCTATGAACCTGATGGTAATACAACTATCAGTGCCAGGGGAATTCATGATATTGGTTATGTCTACCATGCAGAATTTTCAGGTGGTTATCTTTTTGCTGCCACGCGCGAAGGATTACAAATTTTTGAAATTGATGAATAAGGAATGAAGATGAGAAAAATTTATCTAGCCCTTATGGTTGCTACTATTTTAAAAGCGCAAGATATGTCTTGGGATTCCAATGGCCTTCCAATTCGCCAAGGGGTCCACATTGAATGGCAACGGACGGTTTGTCCTGGTGAGCCGGGAAGTATGATTTTCGTTTGGTCAGACACACGCTTTGGCAGCCGAAATATATTTGCTCAAAAAGTAGATTCCTCTGGATCCTTATTGTGGGGTACGGGGGGTAGCGACGTTACTAATTTACCCGGCAGGCAAGAGGATCCTGTTGCAATTACCGATGGAGATGGTGGTGCATTCGTTGCCTGGGTAGACTATCGGTTTGATGAAGAAGGTGACATTTTCATTCAGCATGTTGATAATGAAGGAAATCGACTTATGGATAATGATGGAGTTGCACTGGCACGGATAGATGGTAGGCATTTAAGTATTAACATGTGTACTGACAGCTTGGGTGGAGTTTATGTGGCCTGGCAGGATAAACGAAATTTCCTTGATGATGATATTTATGGAACCCATGTTTCTTCGGACCACCAGGTTGTTGCTTTGGCCAGTGGGATAGCCATTATTGAAATGAATGGTACTCAAGGCGCCAAGAGTCTTGAATATGCTGGTAATAACGAAGCCACGATTATCTGGTCTGATACACGCAGTGGATCTGGAAATGATATTTACTGCCAAAAACTGAACATGGATATGGATAAAATTTTTGCTGATGATGGTTTAGCGGTCGCCGCCACTGCTGATCTCGAGACTACACCTAGAACAACATATATGACGAACGACACTTCATTTATTATTTGGCAATCCGGCACAGAAAACACCGATATTTTCTACAATTTTTTGACTAGTAACGGGATATTATTTACTGACGCAGTTCAACTGTGTAATTTTGATTCTCCGAAAGTAAGCCCCAGGGTTAAGCGGAATAGTTTAGGGGATATTTTCATCCAGTGGATCGATTATAGATCAGATCCCACGGAAGGCAATCATTACTTTCAGCGAATTACAGATAGCGGTGGCATAGTTTGGGATGACAATGGTGTACAGTTAGACCCAAGTGGTGATGACCATCATGCCCGATTTTCAGCAGGATCCTCAGGAGAAGTTTTCGTCTATTGGGAGCGTGGTACATTCCCTAATGTAGACATCATGTATCAGAAGATAGAGTCGGATGGTACGTTACTTTTGGATGACGCATTATTCATTTCTGATGCGACCGGTTATCAATCTATGCCTAATGTGTTAGTTGATGATGGTAATGGTGCGTTCGTGGTATTCTCGGATCAGGGAAATGGCAGTATTGATCTGAAAGTACAGAAAACTGATGGCTCAACAGCGAATTTTGATACAAATGGTCTAATAGCTATGCCTGGACTGGATGGTGATATAGAATACAGTAAACCCATGTATTCAGGTGATGATGTTATCCTAACTTGGATTGATGCTCGGGATGGAAAAAAAGTTTTTGGCAGAACTCTTGATGGTAGCGGCCCAGACCCGGTATTACAAAATGGCTTAATGTTAACTGAATTTGACAGTTATACATTTCAGTTGGAAAATGAACCGGTAACATTATTAGCACATGATTTTCTTTTTACAGCTGCTTTTGATGCCTCAAGTGGAGCAAAGTTAGTTCGTATTAACAAGTTTGATCTGGAATATCAGATGCAATGGCCCAGTGGTGGCCAGGTAGTTTATCAAGGTCCTGCTGACCAGCGAAAGGTCCATTTATTTGAGACGCCAGATGGAATCGGTGTTGTTTGGTCAGAGATCCGCGATGAAATAGATTTTGATCTGTTCTATCAACGTTACGATTTGGATGGTCTACCTCAATTTGATTCTGCTGGTGTGACCTTAATGGATGGTTTTTGGGTGGATAATTATGTTGAGGGCATTTATTCAACACCTGATGGGGATTTCATAATAGTATGGGTGGACGATATTTGGGGTGCTGGCTCTCTTAAATATCAGAAATTTACCCTGGCCGGTCAAATAGCAGATAGCTGGCCTAGTGATGGTTATACGCTATCATCAACAGGGGACCCGGAAAAACTCAGTGGCAGTATCAGTGCCTCTGCTGATGGAATACTTGTAGCTTGGGAGGAATTTTATAATTTTAATAAAAATATAAAGGCGAATATAATTCACTGGGATGGATCATTGCAGTGGACAGGTGGATTACTTTTGACAACTGCAGAGAATGACCAAATCAACTTAGAACTTGCTGTAGATGAACTGAGTCAGACGGCCTTTGTAGTATGGGAGGATTTTCAAAATGGAAACGATCTAGATATCGTTGGTCAGTTTCTAGACTTGTCCAATAATAGTCTTTATGGTGATAATATTTTTATTTGTGATAATGATCTATACCAGCAGTCACCAGCAGTCAGACGGGTAAATGAAGGCTATTACCTTATTGTTTGGGAAGATGAGAGAGGATTTGAGAATGAAGATCCAGTATTGGCCGGTGGCCTAGATATTTATGCGCAGGTTGTGCATTATGAAGATGGCATAAAATATTCTACAGCGGGTGTTATTCTATGTCAAGAATACCATGATCAAAAGAAACCACAAATTTCACTTCTGTACACCGATGGAAGTGAAATAG
>CAJWGZ010000149.1 GCA_913041075.1 uncultured Fidelibacterota bacterium
CATTTGAAATCGATGAAAAAGAATTAACCAACCGTATTGGTAATAAAATGATTCGTCCTACCACCGTACCGCAATCCATGGATGAATTGAAAATTGAACAAGCAATTGCTAGAGAAGCGTTACGGTTATCTTTCATTCAGCATAAATCCTTCGCCGTAAACCTCAAAGGTGTGCAGAAAGAGCGTACAATTTCAGACGCATTTGAACAATCTGATTCTGGTTTATCCCTGGTAGATATGATGGATCTTGATTTACTCGTTGGATCAGGCGGTGTTTTATCGCATGCGCCGCGCCGAGAACAATCAACCCGGATGTTAATTGATGCATTTCTGCCGGAAGGGATCACACAATTAGCTGTTGATTCAATATTTATGATGCCCCAGCTCGGTGTTTTGGTAAATATTGATCAGCAAGATCTTGCTGAGAATGCCCATAAAGCTGCGCTGGAGGTTTTCAATAAAGATTGCCTTGTTCGTTTAGGTACTTGCATAGCACCGGTTGGAAATGCAAAACCCGGTGCTTTAATGTTAACTGGGGAATTAACAATGCCTGATGGATCAAATCAACAAGTAGAACTTCACCAGGGTCAACTATTATCCATACCAGCTGACTATGAGGCGATTAACGCTACGTTACGGCCGGCCAAAGGATTTGATATTGGTGCTGGTAAAAGTGAAGAAATATCCACTATAATATATGGCGGTGTTGTGGGGCTGGTGTTTGACGGTCGAGGCCGTCCATTTAATCTACCCGTTGAAAAAGATAAGCGAATTGAAGACCTTACTGCCTGGAGTAATGCCATGAACGAATATCCACTGGAAAGCGCTGCCTGATCATGGCTCATGCCTATACGCCAGGATTAAAAGTATTACAAAGAACAACCGTAGATAAAGAGCGGCGTTTGCCCCTTAAGGGGGATGTTCTCGTTGCAGCAGGAAAAACAGTAGCGCCAGATGATATTGTGGCCAGGACATATTTGCCTGGTAATGTTCAAATGGTGAACATTGCGAATCTATTAAATATTGATGCTCAGGACATAGCTGAGGTGATGCTGGTGGATATTGGTTCCGAAATTAAAGAAGGCGAATTACTAGCAGAAACAAAAGGGGTATTCGGGTTTTTTAAATCCAGTGCTGTTTCACCGGTTGACGGTGTGCTGGAATCGATTTCTGATATTACTGGACAGGTAGTGTTAAGAGAAGTGCCGATACCCGTAGAAATTGATGCGTACATGAATGGCAAAGTAGCCTCTGTTTTGGATGAAGAGGGGGTTGTTGTTACCGCAAATGCAGTTTTTATTCAGGGAATTTTTGGTATGGGTGGCGAAAATCGTGGTGAACTGCGAGTGTTGGTTGATAATAGGGAAGATGAACTTACATCGGAAATGATACCAGGTGATGTAAAAGGCGCAGTAATCGTGGGCGGTTCATTTATCAGTCTAGAAGCCTACAAGAAAGCGATTAGTGTAGGTGCTGCGGCTGTAGTTGCCGGGGGCTTCAATTATCATGATCTAAAAGACGTTCTTGGCTATACATTGGGTGTCGCAATAACCGGCTCAGAAAATCTGGGTACATCATTGATTCTCACCGAAGGATATGGACGAATTCCTATGGGTAATCGATGTTTTGAACTACTGCAACAACACAATGGAAAATTTACATCAGTAAATGGATCAACGCAGATCCGTGCCGGTGTGATTAGACCAGAAATAGTAATCCCTTTAACAGCAGATGATTCCAAGGAATCCAGATCAGATAAGGATACAACTTCTGGAATCAGCGCAGGCAGTCTGGTGCGCGTGATCAGGGCGCCATATTTCGGCGATATAGGTACTGTTGTTTCTTTACCGTCTGAACTCCAGCAAATGGAGTCGGAGACCATGGTTCGCGTTGCCGAAGTGGAAATCAAGGGCGAAACACTGGTGATCCCTAGAGCTAACCTGGAAATGGTGGAAACAATCTAACTAACATTGCCTACCATTTTGGACTCCAACGTATATAATAATCAATCAGAGCGGGACATTATTTTTATCCGTCGAGTTGCGGATAGAATTCATCGATCCGGGCTGGTAACACCAGCTATATTTTTTTTAGAACTAACCAAACCATTAGCTTTGATTGGAAGTCATGTTATGATATTTTTTGGGCCTATAATTAATGCATTTATCAATACGGAGGGATATTATAAAGCAGCTGAATTATTCGAAGAACCGGCAAATGTGGAATTGCTGATCAGGGAAATTGAAAAACTTGAAGATGATTTAACACATGCTGAAGGATAGACAATTCTGGATGGTTGCTGGCGGTCTTGCCCTGGCATTCATCGTATTTTGGTTGGCAGGTCATCCCGGATTTAGAGATGAGCGTGTAGTAATGTTTCTAGCTATAACCATTATGGCTGGCACGCTGATATATTTTATACGTCTGGCCCATCGCGGTGAAGATTTTTACCTGCGCTCCATACCTGGTTTAAAAGCAGTGGAAGAAGCAGTGGGCAGATCAACTGAAATGGGGAAACCAGTGTTATATGTTCCCGGGATCATGGATATGGACCAGGTGGAAACGGTCGCTGGTGTTATTATACTGGGTCACGTATCCAAAATGACGGCCCGTTATGAAACGAGTTTAAATGTGCCCGTTTCACGTTCGATCGTAATGAAAGCTGGCCGGGAAATAGTACGGGAATCTTATACGATGGAAGGCAGACCTGATCTCTTTCAGGATGATATGGTGCATTATCTGACCGATGATCAGTTTGCTTATGCCGCTGGCGTTAATGGGATTATGGTAAGGGAAAAACCCGCGGCCTGTCTTTATATGGGTAAATTTTATGCAGAATCATTAATCCTTGCTGAAACAGGGAATTCCATTGGTGCGATCCAGATCGCTGGAACAGCTTCCCAGGCCCAGATTCCATTTTTTGTTACGGCCTGTGATTATACACTTATCGGGGAAGAATTTTTTGCTGCTAGTGCTTATTTATCGCAAAAGCCAGAATTATTAGGTGGATTGAAAGGACAGGATATGCTTAAAGCTTTTGTAACCGCAGTTATTCTATTAGCATTATTCCTGCGTGTGTTCAATGATATGGGTTGGATTGGCTGGAATGTTATTGACTTTTTAACGGTTCAATAAAATAAACGAATGCTCTGGAAACGACAAATACCAATTTTGATCGCAACGGTTGTTGGTCTGCTA